>JBDIBB010000014.1:0-51148 GCA_039812685.1 Vicinamibacteraceae bacterium | reverse complement strand
GCTCGCCAGGGAGCAGCCCGTTGGAGCGTCGCCGCCGCCAGCGCGGACGGCACGCGCCCCAATCGGCCCCTCAAGTGCGCGCCCGACCAAATCGATAGAGCGGATGTCATCCTGGCCTCCGGCCCAAACCGCGAGCCGGCGGCGCGAGAGATGAGGGGGCCCAGAAAATTGGGGTCGGGTCTAATTACGGGGCACCGGCGGCTCCGGATAGGCGGCCAGGCGCGCGGTCATGATCGGTTTGAACGCATGGCCGTTGGTCGGGGTCGGCACGGGCGGTCCATAGCGCACCGGTGGCCGATCGAGACCCCGATCAGGATCGCCCACAGATCCACCGACAAGTCGTGTCACGGCTCACGCCCCGCTGGCGCCCTGCGCCGCGTAGCGCCTGCGCAGCATCCGCGTCTCCCGTCCGAACATCGCGCCTCCACTCGTGGGGCGCATGGTGATGGAGATCGCCCGCCGGGAGCCACGCTCTCAGCCGGCAGCCAGAGCGTGCTGCTGACTCGAAGATTCCCGCCACAACTGTCAGTCTTGCAGCCGCCGCCAACGCCGCCCCGGTTGGTGCGTTGTCTCCTCGCTTCTGACACCGCGTCAGCTACTTGTGCACGCCGGGCCGGCGTCGAAGGTGTTGCCGCCCCGTGACCGGCCGGCCGTAAGTGCGGCTGGCAGACACCGGAGCCGCCGCGACCGGCCAGGCCGGCCGCGACCGCGAGTCCCGGGATCCTGCTACCAGGGCTGGCGCTGGAAGAGAGTGGCGTCGTAGCCGAGGCCGGTGCTGGCCGACAGGCTGGTCACCTGCCCCACCAGCGCCTGCGGCGAGCCGTCGTGGGCGATCTCCACCGTGCCGTTGAAGTTGACCGCGGGGTTGGTGACCCAGGACCGCGCGTTGATCCCCAGCGCGCGGTTACCGAACACGGTGCCGCCGGTCTGGCCGATCTGCGTGCCGGCCGGGCTCCGCCAGGTGATCGTGTAGTTCACCGTCGTGCTCGTCGTGTTGCGCAGGAGGACGAACGAGTTATAGTCACCGCCGATGAAGAACCACGACGCCCAGAGCGTCGTCTCCACCACCCGCATCCGGTAGATGTAGGTGCCGGTGAAGAAAGTGGTCAACTGTACGTAGAACGAGCCGGTGAATTCAGCCGTGAAGCAGGCGCGCGCGCCCCGGATGCTGTCGGGCTCGCTGAGCGTGTTATCGTCCCACGTGATGAGCGTCGTGCCGTCATCAGCGTAGATCCGCACGATAGGGTCGGCGTACTGTGCGCCCAGTGCGCCAGACGTTTCGGCGCCGGAGCCGACCTCCGCGCAGTACGACCGCCCGTTGACCGCCTGGTATTCGAACCACTTCTGTCTCTGGTCGGTGTCGTTGATCAAGACGGTGTGCACCATGCCGAGGTGGCCGTCCCGGACGGCCTTGTCCTTTGTTGTGGCCTGGGCATTGGCGCGGGCGGGCACCAGCATGGTGACGAGCAGGCACGCGGCGAGGCAGAGCATCGATCGGGTCATGGGGGCACCTCCAGACCCGTAAGGATAGCGCCGCGGCGCCGAGATGGAGCCGCCGGATTCAGCGGCGCCTCAGTGCCGGCGTTTCCGTAGGCCGGCGGGGTCCCCGGGACATGTAACCATTTGTCAATGTTTCGTGACGACCGTGACCGTTCGATCAGCCGGCCGCGCTTCAGGCGGGCGGCCCGCGCCTGATGGCCTGGTGGAGATCCCAGTCAGCCTGCAGGTGCATCCAGAGTTGGGGCGTTGTCGAGAAGCAGCGCGCGAGACGCAAGGCCGTGTCGGCCGTGACGCCGCGCTTGCCCAGAATGAGTTCGTTCAGGCGGTTCACGGAGATGCCCAGGCGGCACGCGTCTGAGCCGACTTCTGACTACTCCCGTCGGCGAGTCCGTGGTGACTTGGCCGTCGTCGTCCGCCGCGATGCCTTCGGCGAGCGCGTCACCGCTTTTCGCCCCACCAGCTTGTCGTAGTCGGCGTGCGTGCCGACCCAGAACCAGACGACTTCGCCGTCGGCATCCCCGTCGGTAGCCAGGGCGCGATAGTGCAGTCCGACGCGGACCGACCAGAGGGAACCGACTCTCTTGAAGTGAAGCGACGCGTGCGCGGAATCCGACTTGAGAAGGGAAAAACAGCGATCTGCAAGTTCCTGCACGTCCATGGGCAGCGCCCTGCAGCAGCGCCAGAACTTCGCCGTGGCGAAATGCTTCACAGGGCCTTGGCGCGACCTGCCCGGTGGTCGCGCCTCGCCTCCCGAACCAACGTGTCGAGCTTGCCGTCCGTCGCGTCCTCCTTGATTTGAAGGTCCCAGGCCGCCGCATCGTACTCCGCAAACCACTTCCGGAATCGGGCGAGGTCCTTCTTCGGGAGGCGCATCACGGCGCCGGTGATCTCCTGCACACTGGTCATGAAATCAGGCTACTCCAAGGGTCGTCTTGGCGCAACACGATCCGCCGGCGATCCGCCGGTCTGGACAGGACAGTTTTCGAGACCCGCGGACGCTGCATGCACGCCCCGCGAGCCTGATTCCGTGGACCTGTTGGGGAGGCGCGAAATAGTCCCATGCCCGGCTCTACGGGGTCTTCCGCCTGGTGGCTCTCCGGCGCACCGGCGGCGCTGCGCGCGGCGATGAGCTGGCGATGTCGATGCCGAAGATCTCAGAGAGGTTACCGGCATCGAGCACCTTCTCCCTGCGCGCCTTCCTCGATCGGAGCCCAGAGTCGGCCTTCGCGATGAGATCCTGCGGGTTGACGCTCCGCAGCAGGAACAGCAGTTCTGGCCGGCTGTCGAGTCGGGCGCCGATGCCGTACAGAACCGCGGACACGTGCTTGCACATCCCGGCCCAGTCCGGGCAACTGCAGCGGAACGCGATCTCCTTCGGTCCCGGGAACAGGCCGGTCTGCGGCGCGCAGACGCGTGCCATGACTCCCGCGGACAGGCGTCCCTGCAGCAACTCGACGACCGAGTCGATGGCGCCGGTGCAGTCGCGACGGAGCGCCCTCCACTGCGTCGCCGGGAGGGGGGCCACCTCGACCTTCACCTCATAGACCTCGGACCCGCTCACCAGCGCCGTCACCTTGCCTCGTGCCACCTGAAGGTCCACCACCGACCCGTTGCGGACGTAGGTGCGTCCCCGCGGCAGCCGGTTCGCGTAGTCGCTGTAGCGTTCCAGGGTCTCGCACCAAGCCGTTCCCCAGAACGTGGTCGCGATCTTCCGGCCTTCGATCTTGATCGGCGAAACCTCACGGCCCGCCTTCTTGAAGCCGCTCAGCAGGCGAGCCGCCTGGTGCCGGCGCGCGGCGACGCTGACGTAGGGACGCCATCCAAAGTAATCCACTCGCTACTCCTGCGACGCGGTGCGGAGGTCGAGCGCGACCAACCGCAGCAGATCGTCATTGCTCATCTCGGTCAGCAGTGCCTCGGGGCCGGCTTCGAGCAGGTCACGCGACACCTGCCGCTTGGACTCGACGAGCGCGTCAATCTTCTCCTCGACGGTGCCGCGGCACAACAGCGTGTGGACGAGCACGTTCTTCGCCTGTCCGATCCGGTAGGCCCGATCGGTGGCCTGATCCTCCACTGCCGGGTTCCACCAGCGATCGAAGTGAATCACGTGGGTGGCTGCTGTCAGGTTCAGCCCGGTGCCTCCCGCTTTGAGCGAGAGCACGAAGAACGGCACGCGCTCGTCTTCCTGGAACTGCTTGACCAACGCGCGGCGGGACGTCACCGCGGTGCCGCCGTGCAGCACGAGTCCGGGACGTCCGAACACCGACGCCAGGAAGGCGGCCAGAGGCTCCGCGATCTCGCGGAACTGCGTGAACACCAGCGTCTTCTCCTGCCGGGCGGCGATCACCTCGACGATTTCGCGCAGGCGCGCGAGTTTGCCGCTGTCGGCCTCGGCCCACGCGCCGTCGCCGGTCCATTGGGAGGGGTGATTGCAGATCTGCTTGAGACGCGTGAGAAACGCGAGCACCAGGCCCTTGCGCGCGATCCCTCGTGCCGACTGCAACGCGGCGCGCAGTTCCTCGACGCTGTGCTCGTAGAGCGCCGCCTGCTTGCGGGTCAGGGCGCAGAAGGCCTTCACTTCGGTCTTCTCCGGCAGGTCGGCGATGACGGATCGATCGGACTTGAGCCGCCTGAGGATGTACGGGCGCACCAGGGCCCGGAGCGGTCCGTATCCCAGGTGGGGGGACGTGGTGATCCGTTTCGTGTAGCGGCCGAACTCGGCCGCGGTGCCGAGCAGACCGGCGTTGATGAAGTCGAAGATCGACCAGAGGTCGCCGGTCCGGTTCTCCACGGGCGTGCCGGTGAGCGCGATCCTGGCATTCGCGTCGAGCCGCTTGACGGCGCGGGTTTGTTTCGCGTGCGGGTTCTTGATCGCCTGCGCTTCGTCCAGGATTGCGAGATCCCACGCGATCTCTGAAAGACGCGGCGAACGCATGAGGGTCCCATAGCTGGTCACGACCAGGTCGAACTCCCGCGCGGCCTCAGTGTCGAGCGCGCGGATCTGCTCAGGAGCCGTGACGGATGGGTGCGCGACGAGCGTCCGCAGGGTCGGGGCGAACCGTCCGACCTCTGATTCCCAGTTGGCGACGAGTGATGCGGGGGCGACGATGAGGCTGGTGCGCCGTTTGCGGCGGCCGTTCTGTCTCCGGCGTACCAACAGCAGCGCGAGCACCTGCATCGTCTTGCCGAGACCCATGTCGTCGGCGAGGCAGGCGCCAAGCCCGAGGCTCGACAGCAGGTGCAGCCAGCGAACGCCCGCGTGCTGGTAGGGACGAAGCGTGGCCTTCAACTCGTCGCCGGGATCGAGGCGTGCGAGCACCTCGGGTCGGCGGAGAGCGTCGAGGGTGTCTGCCAGCCACGGCCCCGCGGTCACGCGCGACCAGTCTGCGGCGTCGGTCTCGACGGGAACGGCGGATCCGAGTTGGGCGCCTGCCAGCAACCGCATCGCTGAGGCAAGGTCGAGGCCGTGCGTTGCCGCGGCTTGCTCGACGACGCGGAACTCATCGAGCATGCGGCGCAGTCTGGAGCGATCGACCTCGACCCAGCGGCCACGAACCAGGTGCAGCCCGTCGGTGGCCGCGAGCAGGTCGTCGATTTCCTTTGGGGTCAGGCGCTCGCCGTCGAGCGTCACCTCCATCGCGAAATCGAGCAGCGCTCCGGTCCCCACGCCCGCCGGAGCACCTGAGCCGACGACGGCGCCCACCCGTGGGCGCGGCGGGCGGTTGGAACGCCACGTGCCAGGAACGCGCACGATGACGCCGGCAGCCTCGAGCCGGGGCAGATCGGTGAGCAACTGGAACGCCTCGCCGGCTGTCCACCGCAGCGGCTCGTAGATGTCACCGGTGTCGACCATCGCCTTGACCCAGGCGCACTGCTCCGCGGCACGTTGCACTGGCACCAACAGCGAGAGCAGCCGCGGCCGGTTCGCCGTGCCCGCGTATTCCGAGAGCGCGCGGCCAAGGGGCAGGTGCTGTGGCTTTCCCTGCGTAGACAGCGTTGCGGTGTAGGTGGCGAGAAAGGCGAAGGGCGCGTCGGGGTCGAGGCGATTCTCCGCGAGGTTGAAATGGACGCGGCCCACGGTGTGCCAGGCGGCATTCCGCTGCTGCAGGAACTCCTCGATCGAGCCCGCCTTCGACTCGGCGAACTCCGCCTCGAACGCCGCGCCCAGGGCGTCCCACGAAGACTCGAGCACGCCAGGCGTCAGGTACTCCGCGCCGGGCATCGGCGGCGCCGTCAACAAGAGCGCTTCGAACTCGGCAGGTTTCGGGGGCGGGACGAACTGGCGCTCGCGCTCTGTCTGCGTCTGGCCGCAGACGGCGCTCACGAAGCGCCTGGCGAAGTCGCGCCAGTAGGCGAGCGCCAGCGGCAGCGGCGTGCCCACCTCGACCGCGCCGAGGTGCAGCAACCCATGCTCGGGCCCGCGGGCGAAGGCCGCCACCAGCCGTTGCCCGGCGTCGGGCGGCAACGGCAACCCATCGTGGGCGGGCTCGAGGAAGAGACGGCCGTGGGGCGTCAGGCCGAGGTTGAACGAGTGGACAGCGGTCGGCATGTGAGCGGTGTGCGACCGCGTGGCCAGAGTGTACGACGGGCGCGCACGTCGGGAGCAAGCGGAGATGGCGGAGGTGGCTGGCGTTCACCGCGCGCGCGGCACGCCCCTCTCACCTCCGGCTGTTTGGGTTCCATCGGGCCCGGGGGGCGCAATTGCGGTCCGAGCGCCTCGAGCGCATCGAGTAGCACTTCACGGGCGACGACGTATTGGGGGTCAGGCCTGCCAGGCATTGGTATGTTCGCGCATCCATTCGATGAGCGCTTCGGCTTCCGCAGGACCACGCCCCGGGGCGGTCATCAAGTCAACGACGACCTGCTCGGAGCGGCAACGCAGAGGCCGTGCTGAAGGGACGTGCGGTCGAACACCACGTTGTCGAACGGAGTCGTGACGGCGACGTTCGCACCGGCCTCAGCGGGGCGGAGGTCAAGTGCCGTCACGCTGCGACTGCTCAGCAGGGCGTACACGAGCAGGTCAGCGAGCGTTCGCTGGGCTGGACGCGGCAATGACCCAACGTCTCGCGGTTCGAGGCGCGAGCGATACTCGACGGGGATCCTGGCCGTCGCGCCGTCCGGGCCGGCAACCATGACGAACGTTGCGTCACGGGAGCCGTCTGGGACAGAGTCGGGCTCGACGGTCCACCCTGTTCGGGGTTACAGCGTTCAACCGTCTGAAGACTTCTTCGAGAAGAGCGATGTTGTCTAATGAGGCCATGTTGCCCGTAATGGGCAACAGTATGCCTCAGGCAACATTGAGATGTCCTTGAGAGGCGGGGAGACACCGAGAGAGGAATCTCCCCCCTCGCCCCCACCCTGCATCCACGAATGGCCGGACGGCCCCGAAGGCGCACCAAGGCCACTGCCGCAAGTTGCTGATTTGATTGTGCTTATTGTTGGTGCGCGCTGGTGGATTCGAACCACCGGCACCCGCCGTGTGACCACAACGGCGACCATATTGACTATTCAAGCTATTACAGCTATCATGGCCGCATGAAGACCGTAGCCGCCACCGAAGCCAAGAACCGGTTTGGCGCGATCATCGATGACGCCCAGCGCGAACCCGTCGTCATTCGGCGGCAGGACCGCGACGTTGCGGTGGTCCTGTCGATGGTGGACTATCAGCGCCTGCGGTCCGGCAATGCCCGGGCGTTTCTCGACCTGCGCAATGCCGTTGCGGCGGAGGCTGCGGCCGCCGGCCTGACCGACGACAAGCTCGACGAGATCCTGCGTGCCGACCGCGCGTGAGCGTGTCGTGATCGACACGAACGTGTTCGTCAGCGGTGTGCTGTCGTCCACGTCCGCACCGGCGCGCTGCGTCGAAGCGGTCGTGTCCAGCGGGCAACTCGTCGCGACCGAAGCCACGCTGAAGGAGCTGTTCGAGCGGTTGCTCTCGCCGAAGTTCGATCCGTACCTCACGCGTGCACGTCGCGAGGAACTCCTGTCGCGTCTTGTGTCCGTGGTGGAGATCATCGAAGTCGTCCAGCAGGTGCGCGCCTGTCGGGATCCGCACGACGACAAGCTCCTCGAGGCCGCGGTGAACGGTCGCGCTGGCGTGATCATCACAGGCGACAAGGACCTCCTCGAACTGCACCCCTTTCGCGGGATCGCGATCCTGGGTCCGTCCGAGCACCTGAGCCACTGATTCACTTCCGGCCCCGACGGCGTGCCACGCTGAAGGAACCGCAACGGACTCCTGATCTCCAGATCCTCGGATGGCGGTCCTGCAGACACCGGCGGGCGGCTCGGTGCCGTGGTCCAATAGCGTCGTCAAGTTTTAGCGACGCAAAACTTGACACAATGCACGTCACGTCGCAGAGTGGATCCATGCGGTCTGGACGACGCGCCGATCTGAGGCACTCCGGGAGCACGTCCGCCCGGGCGAGGGGACGACAACCCGTCGCCCAGGCCATTCGTGAGCGCATCGAAACGGGCGGCGAGCGGGTCTGGCGCTTCCGTGATTTCCCGAACGCGCCCCTTACCGCTGTTGCCCAGGCGCTGTCTCGGCTGGCGCGGGACGGCTCCTTGCAGCGGCTCAGCAAGGGTGTCTACTATCGCGCGCGTCCCACGGCGTTGGGCCCCAGCCGCCCGGACCCCGTAGCGCTCCGAAAACTCGTCGCCGACCGGGCGCCGATGTTCCCGGCGGGCCTCGCGGCGGCGAATCTGCTCGGGTTCACGACGCAGGTGGCCGGCCGGAGCGAAGTGGCCACGACCGCCGGCAGTCTGCCCCGCAAGCTCGCGGGACGCGATACGGTCGTTCATACCCGGAGACCGGACGCCTGGAGGCGTCTCGCTGAACATGACGCTGCGCTCCTCGATTTTCTGCGCCGGGGTGGGAGGACGAGCGAGTTGTCCGAAGCCGAGACGATCCGTCGCACGCTGCAACTGCTGAAGGCAGGGGGGCGTTACGAGCGCGTGCTCAGCGTTGCGGCCTCCGAGCCGCCGCGCGTTCGCGCGCTCCTGGGCGCCCTGGGCGACGAACTCGGCAAGGCGCCCGCCACGTTGCGGCGGTTGCGAGCCTCACTCAATCCGCTGTCACGGTTCGACTTCGGTGCCTTGGCGGGATTGTCGTCGGCCGGCCGCTGGCAGGTGAAGGCCAGGCGCGTATGAAGCTCAGCGAACACCGGGATTTCCAGCAGGCCGTCGTGCAGGCTGCGGAGCACTTCTCTGGGCGCGGCCTGCGGCCGGCGCTCGTCGAGAAGGACTACTACGTCACCGAGGCGCTTCGCATCATTGCGACCAGGGCCGGCCCCGAGCGCGTCCGAGGTCTGCAGCGCATGGCGCCCTTGGACGCGCCGCCCGCACGCCACACACGTCTCGACGTGGACCCGGAACTCGCGGATGATCGGCTGGACCACCGGCAGATCTTCTTGGAACGGCGACCTGATGTGAGTGCCGCGCACCGCGCCGCCGCAGGTGGGACAGGCGGCCGGCAGCGCGGCGGCCGGCCCCTGACCCTGCCGGTACGCCTTGGCGAACGGCGCGGCCTGCCGGAAGCCGGCGCGCCGCGCCGCGTCCAGTTGGTCCTGCAGGTGTTCGTTCCGACGCTTCAGGCGATCGCGCTCTCGCTCGACGCGCGTCAGCGCCTCACGCAACCGCACGATCTCCGCCCGCTGCCGTTTGATCAGCGCCTCGCGCAAGTCCGACGCTGGCGGCGTCGGTACATCATGCACACGCTCGTTATGCCAGACGGGCGGCCTGCGTACAAGTACAAAATTCTGGATCGCCGGCGCTCAGGTGCGCAGACCCGCTGAACAAAGACTCAAATTTGCCGGCCGGCAAAAGTAGTTGACGTCGATCACAGGCACGTCGAGTTGAACAACCAGGCCGTCGAAGTGCTGCGGGCATGGAAGCCGAAGGGTGCGCTCCCGACAGCCCACGTGTTTCCTGGTCCAGACGGCGAGCAGCTGGTCGACATCAAGACGTCCTGGATGCGGTTGCTGCGCCTCGCCAAGATCGACGACTTTCGGTTCCGCGATATTCGTCACACCTTCGCGAGCAAGCTGGTGATGCGCGGTGTCGACCTGAACACCGTGCGCGAGCTCCTCGGGCACGCCGACATCAAGATGACGCTCCGCTACGCGCACCTGGCGCCGGCGCATCGGGCGGAGGCGGTGCAGAAGCTGCTGGAGGCGTGAGCCGTCTCCGTCGGCAGCTGAACTCGGCCCTGGGTGGCCCCGGGGGGAACAACCCGAGTGAACCGACGGCAGCGTCATGCGATGCCATCCGCATGATAACATGATCGCATGGAAGCTCAGGATGGCACCGTTGACCGTGTCGAGCTCAAGGTGGTCGGCAAGAGCGGCCAGATCTCGCTCGGCAAGAGCTACGCCGGCAAGACGCTGCGCCTCGAGCGGCGCAGCGACGGGACGATGCTCCTCACCGCGGTGGCCGTGGTCCCCGAGCATCAGCTGTGGACGCTCGAGGAGCCGCACCGCTCGCAGATTGCGCGCGGCCTCACCTGGGCGGCGAGCACCCCAGCCGAGGAAACGAACCTCGATGCGTTGACGAAGCGCCGCGGACGTCGTCGTGGCGGAAAGTAGCCGCGTCCGGCTCGACCTCAACAGCCCGGCGTTCCAGGACGTCTTCTTCCGGTTGCCGGTCGCGCAATTGAAGCAGGTGGTCGCCTCGCTCAGTCGCCTGAGAGAACTCGACTGGAACGCCCTGTATCGCCACCCCGGGTATCAATGGGAGCAGATCGGCCACCTGAAGGGCCCGGGCGGCGCCAAGGTGTACTCCGTGCGCCTGAGTCTGCAGATTCGCGCGATCGGTTACCGCGACGGCGACGTCCTCCGGCTGGTGTCGCTTCACCCCGACCACGATTCCGCCTACGAGACGTAGCGCGGCACGTTCGGGCGACGGGTACCACTCGGGCGCGGCATGGGCGGGGCGAGAACAGGGCGCGGCAGGGGAGGCCTGCCGCGCTTGCCGTCAGACGACCGAATCCAGCAAGTTCCGAGGAAGACGACGATCTCGCCGGCCGTCTTGAAGTACGGCGCGCCCGAGAGATGGGCTGCAGCATCCCGCAGCGCGTCGAGCGTCCCGGGCTCCAGGTGAAAGGTGGCGCGAACTCGTCGCATCGTAGGAAGCGCTATAGCGCAAGCCAAAATATACACAATCTCGCAAGGCGGCACAAGAGGCCGCGCGACCCATCGGAACCGCATTGGACCCGCTGATGGGCCGATCCGAGGATGCCGATACACCTGTGCGGGGAGGAGCGTCCCGTGGGTTACAAGTGCGCATTCCGGCCAAGGTGAACAAGAGGCTGAGAGATCTGGAATGCCCGAGCTGCAGGTCGATTCTGGTGGCGGATGACGGACCGCAAGTAACCGTCTCCAAGTTCGACGACTGCCTGCGCCGGTGCCTGGTGTGCGGAGTTGGGTATTCCAACAGCGTCAACCAGCCTGTCGAGATCCTGCGCGACGCGGAGGCCAACGTTCCAGACGAGGTCCGTGAAGGGGTGCTTGCCGTTCTGTCTCAGTCGGTCAACCGGACGAACCGCGCCAACAAGCGCCGCAAGTTCGGCTTCCGAACCTCCGAGGACGCCGTAACCTGGACGGTGTTCCGGCACCTCCAGCGCACCCACCGGCTGGGGGCACTCGCCGCCCAGCTGGGCCTACCCGTCGCATCGTCCGACACGTCTGCGATGCTCCTGTGGGGCGTCGAGGTCGGCGAGCCAATCACAGCCGAGTCGTACGCGGCGCGCCAGCTCCTCGACGCATCGAAGCGATTGCAGGAGCAGGTCGACGCCCGCACGGAACCTGACGTTGTGCTCGACTTCGGGCCCAGTGGGCTCGTCGTGATCGAGGTGAAGTACCTGAGCGGGAACGATCGGAAGGACGCAAGCTACCGAGGCTGGGACAGGTATCTGCCGCGCCTGTCTCGGGGCGGGATGGAGGTAAGGCAGTCGGGCTTCTATGAACTCACCAGGCTCTGCCTACTGGCGCGAGAGCTTGCTGAGCAGAGGCCGTGGGTCTTGGTGAACTTGGCGTTCCCGCGTGTGCTGGATGACGAGGGGCTCGGCACTTGGGCTCAAGCCATCGCGAGCGTCGAGATGGGCGGCGGGTTTCGGAGGTTGTCGTGGGCCGAGTTGCTCAAGGAGCCTGACGATGAGACATGGTTCGAGCGATTCTGCGTGCTCCGCGGACTCGTCGACCGAGACCTGCAGCCGGAGTTCGGAGGGCAGGCACAGCGTCAGCGACGGACCTGCTACACGCTGATGGCCGCAGACCACTCGCTGTACCAGTCGCCGACGCCCGGTACGCTCGGCGGCTACTGGCCAGACCGGATCTATGGCCGCCTGGACTGCGAGAGCGCCCGTCGTTGGCTTGGCCGCGGGTTCTATCGACAGCACCGCGTCTTCTTCGCTGACGAGGCCACGGCGACCCAGGCCGGGTTCCGCCCTTGCGGTCGATGCCTTCCGGACGCGCATGCCGAGTGGAAGAGCCGCAGAGACGCTTGATGCTCGTGGGTGTGAAAACGACGGTCCCCTTCCCAAGTGATCCGACCTTCGTCGTCCACATGCCAGGGCATTCGCCTGGCCGTTACTGCTCACGTCGGAGGTTGTCAGCGAGTGCGACGATCATGTCGCGCATCGCCACCTTCTCCCGCCACCGCGCAGGAATCCCCTCGACGCCGTAGAGCGCTCCGGCCACCTGTCCGGCGACCGCCGCCGTCGTGTCCGCGTCGTCGCCGAGGTTCGTGGCCTCGAGGACGGCGGCCTCGAACGTGTCCGTGGTCCACACGCACCACAGCGCAGCCTCGAGGCAGTCGACGACGTAGCCGGAGCCTCGAATCACGTCGCGACTCTTGTCGCGGTAGGTCCCTCGGGCGATCGCTTCGACCTTCGGCGCCCCGGAGAACCCGGCGTCTGCGAACAGCACGTCCTCCTTGGGCTGGCCCTCGAGCGCGCGATACAGGATGCGCGCGAGCAGGCGGCAGGCATCCAGGCATTCGGCCGTGCCGTGGGTCGTTCGTGAGCTCTCGGCCGAGTACCGCTCCATTGCCTCGAGGTCCGGGTAGAACCACATCGGCACGGGGGCGAGCCGCATGATGCAGCCGTTGCCGGCCTGCTGTGGGTCAGTGGAACCGGCGAACGCCTGGCCGGTGCGCCTGTAACGGGCCAGCGCACGGCTGACGGTGCCCCCAATATCGAAACACTCGCCGTTGCTGCTGAGGTAGCCGTCGTCGGACCACCTCACGTAGCGGTCCATCTGGTCCTTCGCGTCGAAGCCGCGGCACTCGATCAGGCTGGTTGCGAGACAGAGGGCCATGGACGTGTCGTCCGTCCACTGGCCTGGCTCGAGGTTGAACGGGCCGCCCCCCACCATGTCCGTGACCGGCTGGAACGAGCCGCGCCGCCTGAACTCCACCGTAGTCCCCACCGCGTCACCGGCGGCCAGTCCCAGCAGGCACCCCCTGAATCGGTCGGTCAGTGTCGTCATGGTCGTGTTCGGGCGAGGGCGCGAGATGACGCCAACTCGACCCGGCGTATTCAACCACGGACGTCTGGCGAAATCACGCAGCGCCAGTAACTCGGACCTCACCTGTCACACCCTCGCGTACTGTAGTAAACGGGCAGCAATGAACTCGTAGGCCCCGCAGCGTTCGCGGATGGCAGACGGGAGGTCGAGGAAGCGGTGATGACGTCGTCGCGTGACCACTTGAATCGTCAGTGTCTGGAGAGCTTGTGGGCCGAGGGGCGGATGCCGATCCGCCGTTCGCCGTTGTTCGATCGCGTGCCGTCCGGCCAGGTGCGCGACTGGAGCCGCGTGGAAGGCATGCTGCTCGGGTTGGCCATCGGCGACGCGCTCGGGAACACGACCGAAGGGCAGTCGGCGACCGGGCGAGCGGGGGAGCGTGGCGAGATCCGGGACTACCTGCCGAACTGGTATGCCGATGACCGGGCGGTCGGCCTGCCGTCCGACGACTCCCAGTTGGCGTTCTGGACCGTCGAGCACCTCGTCGAACACCGTGGCCTCGATCCGGCCGCCCTGGCGCGGGTCTTCGCCACGCGGCGGATCTTCGGCATCGGATCTGCCGTCCGCAGGTCCCAGGCGCAGATGGCGCGAGGTGTCGCGTGGCAGGACGCCGCGCCACACTCCGCCGGCAACGGGGCGCTCATGCGGATTGCGCCGATGGTGCTTCCGCACCTCCGGACTCCCTCACCGTTCCTTTGGACGGACACGGCGCTGAGCGCCCGCGTCACGCACAACGATTCATCGGCCGTCGCCGCGTGCCTGGCCTTCGTGGAGTGGCTCTGGAGGTTCCTGACGGGGCTGCAGGCCGCGAACAGCACGGAGTGGTTCGAGACGTTCGTCGCGACCGTCCGAGCACTGGAGGGCGAGGCCACCTACCGGCCGCGTGGCGGACGGCTCGTCGGGTTCGAGGGCACCTTGTCCGCGTTCCTGGCCCGCGTCATGCCTGACGCCCTGGACCGGAACCTGTCCACGCTGGAGGCGCGCAATGGCTGGTACTCCGGGGCGTTCCTGCTCGAAACCGTGCCGTGCGTGCTCTACATCCTGCTGCGCCATGGCCACGACCTCGAGGAGGCCATCGTTCGCGCGGTCAACGACACGCGCGACAACGACACGGTGGGAGCGATCGTCGGAGCCGCGGTGGGTGCGCTGCACGGAACGGACGCGCTACCGAGACGCTGGCGGGATGGCCAGTTGGGGCGCACGGCGGCCGCCGATGACGGGCGCGTGTTCGAGTTGATCGAGCAGGCCAGACAGGTCTTCTGGGACGAGCCGTCGACACCGGAGGCACGCTGACATGGCGCGCATGAACGTCCCCGTGCCGAAGAGCCCGGACTGCTACTGGGTGCTCCCAGGCCAGTTCCTCGCCGGCGAGTACCCCGGCCATCCAGACGACGCCGAGGCGACGCGTAAGCTGCGGGCGCTCGTGGATGCCGGTATTCGCGTCTTCGTCGATCTCACCGAGGAGGGCGAGTTGCGCCCGTACGCGCACTTACTGGACGGGGTCAACGATGCTGCCCACGACCTGGAGCACCACCGGCTGCCGATCCGGGACGTGAGCGTGCCCACGAAGGCGCGGATGCAACAGATTCAATCGGTCATACGTGAAGCGCTGGCGAATGGCCGACCCGTTTACGTGCACTGCTGGGGCGGGACCGGGCGCACGGGGACGGTCGTCGGGTGTTGGCTGGTGGAGCAGGGCGATCCCGAGCCGCTGCTGCGACTCGAGGAGCTACGGTCGACATGCGCGAAGAATCGGCGCCCGTCCCCCGATGCGCTGGGGCAGGAGCGGTTCGTCGAGAAGTGGCGACGTGCTGCCGACGCCTGGTGATTGAGCGGCGGGGGGGCGCGTGTGGGCGCCTGGCGCAATTGCCCCGCCGCACGCCACCACCGTGAACTGCACGAGGGATTCCTGGAAGGGAGGCCCCTCCACGACCGCCGGCTCTGCAATTCCCTGTCGACATAGTTCCCGACAGCCTCGCCGGCGTAGTCACCCCAGGGCGCCAGTTCGGCATGTTGCCGAAGCTTCGGCGCGGTACCTGTGTTGCTTCGCCCGAACCGACCAAGCGCGGCCTGCCGGGAATCCGGCGTGTCTGAATTGGCTGGTCCAGGGCGTGTGGCATCGGAGGCGTGATGGGTCTCGAGACGGTGGGCCTGCTGTGCGTGGCTGCGCTCGCGGTGGGGTTGGGCGTCGGCTGGGTCGTGGCGACCGCTCGGGTCAGGGCGGCGGGGACTGACTCGGCGGCCCGCGTCGCGGCGTTGGAGGCGACGCTTCAGGCCGAGACACAGGCGCGCGACACGGCGCGGCGAGAACGCGACGAAGTGAGAGCCCTGCTGGCGTCTCGCGAGGCCGACGCCTCGAAGGTCCGGGAAGACGTATCGAGGTTGTCTGCGGAGAAGGCCGCCGTCGCGACACAGGCCGAGTCGCTGGCTCAGCGACTGGCGGAAGAGGAGGCACGCGGCCGCGCGACGCTCGAGCGAAAGGGCGAGGTCGAAGCGAAGCTCAGCGCCACGTCGTCCGAGCTGGCGACCTACCGCGACGGTGCCGAGCGTCAGCGGGCGGAACTCGAGACTCGCCTGGCCGCCGCTGACACGGCGGTGGCAGCCTTGCGGGCTGAGTGCGAGCGTCTCCAAGGCGCACTCGCAGAGTCCGAGACGAGGCTGGCCAGGACGAGCGCTGAACTCTCCGCAGCCCAGGTGTCCCTCCAGGCTGCCTTGACCAGTGCCGCTGCGGTGGAGGCCGAGTTGCGGGCGAGGCTCGAGGCGGCCGATCAGACGATCCGCACCTCGACTGAGAAGATCAGCCAGTTCCAGGCGGACCTCGAACACGAGCGCACGCTGGCGGCCGCCACGCGGACCGAACTCGAGTCCGAGCGCAGCGGGCACGTCCGGACCCGAGAGGACACGGCGGAACGGCTGCAACAGCTGCGTGCCGATGTCGACCGTGAGGCTCGAGAGGCGCGTTCGCTCCGCGCGCTGCTGGAGGAGGCGAGAGTCGAGAACTCGAAGCTCCTGGCGGAACTGACCAAGGAGCGGGAGGCTCACCAGGAGAAGGTCAAGGCGTATCAGGACGCCGAGGTGCGCCTCACCGCGGCGTTCGAGGGGCTGGCCTCCAACGCCCTGCACACCAACAACGAGCGGTTCATCGAGCTGGCGCGCCGGACGACCGAGGAGTTGCAGAAGAAGGCCGGCGAGGACTTCGAGCAGCGACAGACGGCGATCGCGTCGTTGGTCGAGCCCATCGAGAAGACGCTGGGGGCGCTCGACGAGAAGGTGCAGAAGTCCGAGGCCGAGCGCATCGCGGCCGCGACGAGCCTGTTGACGCGCCTCGAGGCCGTCGATGCCTCGACGCGACAGGTCAGCAAGGAGGCCGGGAATCTCGTCAATGCCCTGAAGAAGTCCGGCGTGCGTGGCCGGTGGGGCGAGCTCCAGTTGCGCCGCGTGGTCGAGTTGGCCGGCCTCGTCGATCACTGCGATTTCGACGAGCAGCAGAGCCTGCAGGGCCAGGACGGCCGTCTGCGTCCAGACCTCATTGTGCGGATGCCTGGCCGCCGCTCGCTGGTGGTCGACAGCAAGGCGCCGCTCGAGGCCTATCTGCACGCGCAGGAGGAAGCGAGCGAGGAGAAGCGCGCCGAGTACCTCGCCCAGCACGCGAAGGCCGTGCGCGATCACCTCAAGAGCCTCGCCGACCGGCGCTATGCCGAACACCTCGAGACCAGCCCGGACTTCGTGGTGATGTTCCTGCCGGGGGAAGCGTTCTTCAGCGCGGCCATCGACCAGGATCCCGAGCTGCTCGCGGCCAGTGGCCAGAACAAGGTCATCCTCGCCAGTCCCACCACGCTGCTCGCGCTGCTCCTCGTCGTGGCCTATGGCTGGCGCCAGGACAGCCTCGCCCAGAACGCCAGGGACATCGCCGCGCTCGGACACCAGTTCCACGACCGCATCTGCCAGCTGGCGGATCACCTGTCACACGTCGGCAAGCACCTGGGACAGAGCGTGGAGGCCTACAACAGCGCGATCGGCTCGCTCGAGTCGCGCCTGCTGCCGACGGCACGGCGGCTGAAGGCGCTCCACGCCGCCGGGGCGAAGGACGTCACGGAGTTGAACCACGTCGACCTCCATCCTCGCGCCCTGCGAGCGCCGGAACTGCTGACCGGCGGTCCGGGCGAGATCATCGACGCCATCCCCGACAGCGAGGCTGCCGTGGTCGGTGCGGACCGACGCGTCGTCGCCTCCACCTCCTCGCCGAACCACCATGAGCCCTGAGCTTCAGCGGCAGATCATCGACCGCCTCGTCGAGACCGGGGCCGAGCGCCACGACTGGTCGTTCGTGGTGCTCGCCGCCATGGAGGGCGACACCGCGCTCGCCGACTACCTCGAGGGGCGCGCAGCCCGCACGTCGCTTCCTCCGAAGGACACGACGGCGACGACCGCGCCGTCGGAGTCGCCTGGCGTCTACTTGTCGAGCATCACCGTCGAGGGGTTTCGTGGCGTGGGGCCAGCGACGACGCTGCCGCTGACGCCGGGGCCGGGCCTGACGCTGGTCGTCGGGCGCAACGGGTCTGGCAAGTCGAGCTTTGCGGAGGGGCTCGAGACGCTGCTCACGGGCCGAAACAGCCGGTGGGACGGGCGCAAGAAGGCGTGGGTCGAGGCCTGGCAGAACCTCCACCACGGGGTGGCTGCGCTGAAGGCGGAGGTGATGGTCGACGGGCAGGGTGCGCTCACGGTGTCGCGGACCTGGTCGTCGAAGGACGTCGCCTCGAGTTCCGCCACGGTGCGAGCGACTGGACAGCCACCGAGGCCCCTCGACGACGTGGGGTGGGCCGCCGCGCTGTCCACGTTCCGGCCATTCCTCTCCTATAACGAGTTGGGGTCGCTGCTGGAAGACGGCCCGTCGAAGTTGTACGACGCGCTGAGCGGCGTGCTTGGGCTGGACCACTTGACGGCCGTACAGGCGCGCCTGGCCGACGCGCGCAAGGTGCGAGCGGACCGGCTGAAGGACGCCGAGGCCGCCGCGGACGATCTCGTCGCGGCGTTGGAGGGCATCGCCGAGAAGACGCCAGACGCGAGGCCGGCGGCGGCGTTGAAGGCGTTCGCGGCGAAGACCTGGGACTTCGCGACCCTTGCGGCGCTCGCCGCGGGGACGGCAGACGCGGGCGCAGCCGAGATCGACCTCCTGCGGCGCCTGCAGGCTCTCGCGGCCCCGAACCCCGAGACCGTTGCCGACCTCGTCAGGCGCCTGCGCGAGGCGGAGCGAGCGTGTGCGGCCTTCGCCGGGACCGACGCCGAGCGGTCGCGCCAACGGGCCGACCTGCTCGAGCAGGCGCTCCGCTACCACGAGGCGCATGCGTCCTCGACGTGCCCAGTGTGCGGCACCGACGGCGTGCTGCTGGCCGACTGGTCATCGTCGGCGACGTCGGAGATCGCGGCGTTGCGACGGGAGGCGCAGGGCTGCGAGGCGGCGAACACGGCTCGCCGCGAGGTGCTGGCAGAGGCCCAGAAGCAACTGGGCCCGCCTCCGTCGGTCCTGGTGCAGGCGGCGACGTGCTGGAGGCCCTGACGCGTGTTCGCAGCCTCTGGGCGGCTTGGACGTCAGGCAGGAAGCTCGACCTCGCGGAGGCGCTTGCCGCACACATGGAAACCCACGTCCTCGAACTCGACGAGGCGGTGGCGGCCCTCGTGGACGAGGCGGCGGTCGAACTGGCCAGGCGTGAGGACGTCTGGAGGCCCTTCCAACTCCGCCTAGCCGAGTGGTTGCCCGGGGCAAGGACGGCCGTGGACGGGGCGACGAGGATTCCCGCGATCAAGAAGGCCGAGGAGTGGTGGAAGGGGGCCATCCAGGCCGTCCGTGACGACCGCTTCCGGCCCATCGCCGATCGCGCGATGGCCGTGTGGAAGCAGTTGCGGCTGCAGAGCAACGTCGACCTCGGCGCGGTGGAACTGGGCGGCACCGGGACGAGCCGCCGCGTCACGTTGAAGGTGACGGTGGACGGCAAGCCCGCCGAAGCGCTCGGCGTGATGAGCCAGGGCGAACTGCACTCGCTGGCCCTGAGCTTGTTCCTGCCGCGGGCGACGCTGGCCGAGAGCCCCTTCCGCTTCGTCTCCGTCGACGACCCGGTCCAGTCGATGGACCCCGCGCGTGTCGAGGGCCTGGCGCGTGCGCTGGAGGACACGGCGAAGACGCGCCAGGTCATCGTGTTCACGCACGACGACCGGTTGCCGGACGCCGTGCGCCGGCTCGGCATCCCGGCGCGCGTGGTCGGCGTGACACGACGCGCCGAGTCGCACGTCGAGGTGCGGGCGATCACGGACCCGGTGCGCGGCTACCTCGACGATGCCTTCGCCGTCGTGAAGACCGACGGCCTGCCTCCGAGCGTCGCGGCGAGGGTGGCCCCGGGGTTCTGTCGCAGCGCCCTCGAGGCCGCCTGCATGGACGTGATTCGCCGGGCCCGGCTCAAGAAGGGACACCGCCACGACGACATCGAAGCCTTGCTTGCGGACAACGCGAGGCTGTATCCGCTGATGGCATTGACCCTCTGCGACGACGCGTCGAAGACGGGGGAGGTGCTGAGCCGGCTCAAGGGGCGCTTCGGGCCCCAGGCGGTGGACGTCTTCAAGGCGTGCAACGCCGGCGCCCACGAGTCCTACGAAGGCGACGTGCTCCAACTGGTGAGGGCGACTGAGACACTCACCGGACAGTTGCTGGGGGGCGCCTCGTGAGCGGCGACTCCTTGTCGCCTGCCGGGGAACTGCTGCAGTTCGCGCGTACGCTCGTCGATGGCGACACGCCGGGCACGTCAGGCCTCTGGCCGCGGGCGTCGGCGCTGCTCGCGCGGCAGTCCCTCGAGGTGGCGCTGCGGACGTTCTGGGCCAAGCAGGCGTTCGGTACGGAGGAGTGCTCGACGAGGGCGCAGTTGCTGTGCCTCGGGCGCTACCTCAGCGACGAGCCGCTGGCCCGGCGGGCGCACCAGGCCTGGGCGGCGCTCAGCCGCGCCTGCCACCATCATCCGTACGACCTGTCGCCCACGCGGGAGGAACTGCTGGCGTGGTGCGACGCGGTGAGCGAGGTGGTGGAGCGGACGGAGCGGGCGGTGTGGGGGTAGCTGCGCGGTGCAACGAGACTCCCGACGAACAGTCTATCGCTCTGACGCCAAGCGCAGTCGGACCTTGTCCAGGTGTCTCGGCGGCAGGAGTGGCGCATCTGCGTGCTCTTGCTCCAGCTTGGAAGCGGCCTTCGGCGCGCATTCAGGCTGACGGAAATCCGACAGGAATCACCAGAGCCCGCGCGCCCCAACGAACCCGAATCACGTTCCACTCTTGGCCAGTGGCTCAGCTGGAGGTCAGCATGATTGCGAAACAGACGACGGCATAGTCCGCCGAGCCGCATCGTGTATCCTCTCGCGGTCGGCGCCTGGCGGCCTCGGTCCCGCCGCCTCGACAGGGGCGCCTCGACGACCCCACACCCACTGCCGATGCCACTCACCGCCCCCCGTTGGCGCCGCGTCACCGAGTCGCAGTTCCCGTGGGAGCGTGAGGCGCTCGAGTTCCTCGCCGAACACCTGCCCGGCCAGGAGCCCGTGCGCCTCTGGTCCAACTTCGAGTTCGTCTCCAACGACGGCTACGTCAACGAGGTGGACGCCCTCGTCCTCACCACCAAGGGGCTCTTCCTCGTCGAGATCAAGTCGCGGCCGGCCCGCCGGGTGTCCGGCGATGCCTACACGTGGACCTGGGGCGACGGCCCGTCGGCCGTGGAGACCGACAACCCGCTCATCCCGACCGACCGGAGGGCGAAGCGCCTCGCGTCACTGCTGGCCCCGCTGGAGCGGCGCGAGGGCGTCCGCCTGCCGTTCATCGAGGCCCTCGTGTTCTGCTCGGCCGCGGGGCTCGAGCTGAGCCTGCCGCCAAACCTCGCCACGCGCGTCTTCACACGCGACCAGCGGACGGCCGACGGCGTCGTCACTGCACCGGGCATCGTGGAGGCCCTCACGAACCCGGACGTCGGTCCCAGGAGAACCGACCGGCCCGTCGACACGGCGCTGGCGCAGGCGCTGCTCCGGATGCTCGATCGCGGCGGCGTCTGCCGCGCCCGCAGCGTCCGCCGCGTGGGCGGCTACAAGCTGGGCACGCGCCTCGGGGAAGGTCCGCTCTACGAGGACTTCCTCGCCACCCACCCGACGCTGCAGGTGACGCGCCGGGTCCGAGTCTTTCCCTACCCGGCCGGAGCCTCTCTGGAACTGCGCCATACGACCCGCCGGGCCGCCGAGCGCGAGTTCCGCGCGCTCGAGACGATCACCCACCCGCAGTTGCTCAAGCCGCGGGAGTTCGTGGACGAGGACCTCGGCCCGGCGCTGATCTACGACCACAACCCCGAGGCCGTGCGGCTCGACCACTTCGTCCGCCGCCGCCACGCCAGCCTCACCCTCGAGGCGTGCGTGCACCTGGTGCGGCAGGTCGCCGAGGCCCTGCGCTTCGCGCACGAGCACCGGCGCATCCATCGCACGCTCAGCCCGCAGTGCATCCTCGTGACCTCGCCCGACGCCGACGCCCCGTCGGTGCAGATCACGAACTGGCAGGGGAGCGGGTACGCCGGCGAGGTCACCTCCAGCATCCCCACCGTCCTCGGACCGACGCAGCACCTCTCCCAGCTCGTCGAGGACGCGCAGGCGGTCTACCTCGCCCCCGAGGCGAACCAGCCGGGCGAGCTCACCGAGGCCGCCGACGTGTTCTCGCTGGGCGCCGTGGCCTACTTCGTCCTCACGGGCCAGCCGCCCGCCGCCACCACGCTCGACCTCGCCGAGCGCCTGCGCCGCGGCGGCCTGCTGCTCACCGACGTGCTCGACGCGCCCGACGCCGCGCTGGTGGACGTGGTGCGCGAGGCGACGGCGGGCGCCATCGGCAGGCGCACCTCCAGCGTGGACGATGTACTCGCGGGCCTCGAGCTGTGGGAAGAGCAGGTGACGCGGCCCGACGTGCCGGCGCCCACCCCGGTGGACGCGCACGGCGGCGACGAGCTGGAAGGCGGCTTCCGCGTCGAGAAGCGGCTCGGCAAGGGCGCGACGGCCGTGGCCCTGCAGGTGCGCCGCGGCGACGAGCGGCTCGTGCTGAAGGTGGCGCTCGGCCCGGAGTACAGCGAGCGGGTCCGCGACGAAGGCCTCGTCCTCCAGCGCCTCCACCACCCGCACATCGTCGGCCTTCGCGAGATCCGCGAGTTCGACCGCCTGGCGGCCCTCGTGCTGGAGCACGCCGGCGAGCGGACGCTGGCGAGGATGCTGCGCGAGGACGGGCGCCTCAGCCTGGAGTTCCTCGAACGCTTCGGCGGCGACTTGCTCTCCGCCGTGGACTACCTGGAGCGCCACGGCACCTGGCACCGCGATCTCAAGCCCGACAACATGGGCGTGGTGCCGTTCGGCAAGACCGACGAACTGCGCCTCGTGCTCTACGACTTCTCGCTGGCGCGCGTGCCGGTGGAGAACGTGCGCGCGGGCACGCCGGGCTACCTCGACCCGTTCCTGCCGCTGCGCAAGCCCGTGCGCTACGACCTGCACGCCGAGCGCTTCGCGGCCGCCGTGACGCTCTACGAGATGGCGACGGGCCACCTGCCCGCGTGGGGCGATGGCAGCGACCCGGCGCAACTCGACTGCGAGGCCACCATCGACGCGGCCGCCTTCGACGTGTCGATACGCGACCGCCTCACGGCGTTCTTCAGCCGGGCGCTCGCCCGCGACGCGGCCAGGCGGTTCGACAACGCCGAGGACATGGCGTCGGCGTGGCGGCAGGTGTTCGCCGCGCCGGACCTCGTCGCGCGGCCAACGGTGGTCGACGTGCCGGGCGCGCCCGAGCTCGATCCAGCGATCGTGGAGGCAGCGACGCTCGACGCGTCGATCGACCAGCTCGGGCTGTCGGCCCGCGCCGTCAACGCCCTGCAGCGCCTCGGCTGCTCCACGCTCCGCGACATGCTGTGCACGCCGGTGGCGCAGGTGGTGGCCATGCGCGGCGTCGGGAACAAGACCCGCCGCGAACTCAGCCACGCCTTCGACGCCTACCGCGAGCGGTTCGCGGACGCCGATCTCTCGGCAGCCGCACCGGCGACCGAGCACGACGAGGGACGGGCCAGCGTCGATGCGATGTTCGCGCGCCTGCTGGTCGCGAAGGAACGCGACGCGGGCGCGGGGAAGGTCGCCGACGTGCTCGGTCAACTGCTGGGGACCGTGGGGCCCAGCCTGTCCCTGCCGTCGCAGACGGAAGTGGCCGAGCGCGTGGGCGTGTCGCGCGCGTACGTCTCGCTGCTGCTCCAGAAGCCGCGGAACCGGTGGGGCAAGGACGCCGCGCTCACCGCGCTGCGCCGCGACCTCGCGGAGCTGCTCGGGGCGGCCGGCGGGGTGATGGGCCCCGGGGAACTGGTGACGGCCCTGCTCGAGCGTCGCGGGTCGGCGGAGTCGGGAGAGCGTCGCGTGCGCCATGCCGGCGCCGTGCTCCGCGCGGCACTCGAGGCCGAGGCCGCCCTGAAGGAGCCGCGCTTCGCGATTCACCGCCGCGGCGCCCGGGCGCTCGTGGCCACCGCGCCGGAGCTGGCCGCCTACGCCCTCGCGCTGGGCGAAGTGGCCAACGATCTCTCCGCCGAGCCGCTGCCGCCGCCGCTCGCTCGCGCCCTGGACCGGCTGCGCGCGGTGGCGTCGCCGCTGGACGTCCCGCTGGACGACACCAGGTTGATCCGACTGGCGGCGCTCGCCTCCACTGCGGCCGCGGTGTCGTCGCGGCTCGAGCTGTACCCCCGCGGACTGCCGGCACTGCGTGCGGCCAAGCTGGCGAACAACATGGCCCCGGCCGTGTCGGCCGCCGGGCAGTGGGAGGTGCTCACCGCCGACGAGGTGCGGCGGCGCGTGTCGAGCCGCTTCCCGGACGCCGAGCCGCTGCCGGACCGGCCGGCGCTCGACACCCTGCTCGACGAGGCGGATTGGAACGTGGAGTGGGACGCCTCGGGGCTCGACGGCCGCGGCGGGTATCGCTCGCGCGTCCGCCCGCGGCTGGCGACGAGCAGCGTCACCCTCAGCTTCCAGCCCACCGCCTTCGTGGCGCGCGTGGCCGACGATGACGAGGCAGCCGCCGCGCGACGGTTCGACGAGCGGTTGAAGGCGGCGGTGGCGCACGGCGGGTTCCTCGCGCTGACGGTCCCCGCCAAGTACCTCCGGCGCGCCGAGCGCGAGTTGCAGCGGCAGTACGGCGTGCGCGCCCTCAGCGTGGAGCGCGCGCTGCTCGACGCGATGAAGGCCACCGCCGGGGCGCGGCGCATCAAGTGGGACGTGGTGGCGCGCGCGGACGGGGCCAGCCGCGACACGCGCGACTGGCAGAAGCTGTGTGAACTGGTGCAGCTCTCACTGCCCGGCGTCGCCGCGGAGCTGCCGCGGAGCGGGCCGCCCGCGCTGCTCACCTCGGCTGGCATGCTGGCGCGCTACGGGCACATGCGGTGGCTTAGCGACCTGACGCTGCAGTGCGGGCGGGCGGACGGTCTGCACGGCGCCTGGCTGCTGGTGCCGTGGGAGGACCCCGGCCAGCCGCCGACCATCGACGGTGAGGCGTTGCCGGTGCTCGCGTCGCAGCGGGCGCACGTCCCGGACGGGTGGCTGAAGAACCGGCACCGGGCGGGGGCGGCGTGAGGGCATTGGGATGAGTCAGATCAAGGTCGGCTCGTTCGTCGTGTCGAGACTGGAGCCCGGGCTTGGCCGCGGGAAGGTGTTCTGCGCGGGGTATCAGTACGCGCTCGTCGGCTTCGTTGACGCGAAGGGCCAGCGGATCCTCCGCAGGCCGCAGCTCGGATTCGTCGAACCGGCGGAGGCTCCCGAGAACCAGGCCCCGTTCGATGGCTGGAGCGTCGAAGCCGATGGCGAATGCAAGCCGGTGCCGCCCAGCCCGTCAGGAGCCAAGGCCAAAGCCAGGAGAGGCCCCAAGCCGCCGTCGGTTGCCGAGTGGACGCTCGATCAGGCCTGGCAGCGCTTCCGCGTGCACTACCCGGAAGGGATGTCGTCGGGGCGCTACCCTCACGCCGAGCGAGAGTGGAAGATCGTCAAGCACGAGTTGTGGCAGCAGTTGCTGCCGGGCTCGACGCTGAGGGACCTCGCCCGCTCGGATCCGCACGAGGCCGGTGCGAGGCTCATGAAGGTGGTCCAGACGTCGAAGAAGCCGCTGCTTTCGCAGACGGGCGAGATCCCCGTCCTGAACTGGGCCCTCCGGGAAGGCACGCCGGCTCGCTACCTGACCGCCCTGGCGGACGTCCTCGAACATGGCCAGCCCGAGCGCAGCCGGTTCGAGGCACTCATCGAAGCGCTCGAGAGCCTGCCGACCCGGGAGCCTGGCACGAAGCTCCTGACCTGGCCCGTGCTGACGCTGGTGCCGTTCCTGGCCCAACCGGAAGCACACATGTTCCTGAAGCCGAAGGCGATGCGCGAGGCCACACGAAGGCTGGGCGTCGACCTCATGTACGACACCAGGCCGAGCTGGGAAGTCTACGAACGTTTGCTGACGTGGAGCCACGAGCTGCTCGAGTTCCTGAAGCCTCATGGCGCGAAGGACATGATCGACGTGGCGACCTTCCTCTGGGTGGTCGTCCAGTAGTGCCAGCCGCCGACGATCGACGGCGAGGCGCTGCCGGTGCCCGCTTCCCAGCGGGCGCAGGTCCCCGACGGGTGGCTCGAGAGCCGCCGCCGGGCGGGGGGCGTGAGGGACCAGTTCAGACCAGTTGTAGACTAGTCGTATGCCTGACATCGGTGCCTACGAGGCCAAGACCCACCTGCCCGCCCTGCTCGAGCGCGTCGCGCGCGGGGAGCGCTTCACCATCACCCGCCACGGCCGCGCCGTCGCGCGGCTGGTGCCCGTGGACGAGCCGGCCGAGGACGCCCGCGCGCTGGCCGCGGAGCTGCGCCGCCTCCGCGGCGGCGCCCGGCTGCGCGGCCTGAGCGTCCGCAAGCTGCGCGACGCGGGGCGGCCCTGACATGGTGGTGCTCGACACGTCGGTGGCGGCCGCCTGGTGGTTCGCCGACGAGGCGACGCCCGCCACCGACGCCCTGCTCGACCGCGTCGTCGCCGACGGCGCGGTGGTGCCCGCCCTGTTCTTCGCCGAGGCATCCAACGTGCTGCTGCAGGCCGAGCGCCGCAAGCGGCTCGCCCCGGGGCTGGCCGACCGGCTGCTGCGCATCCTCTCGGGGCTGCCCCTCGAGGTGGAGCAGGGGCCGCGGCTGCCCGAGCGCGCGCTCGACCTCGCGCGCGCACACCGCCTCTCGGTCTACGACGCCATCTACCTCGAGGTGGCCATCCGGCGCGGGCTCGCCCTGGCGACGCTCGACGCCGACCTGCGCCGCGCCGCCGCCGCGGCGGGCGTCGGGCTCCTCCCATGATCGACTCCCCCCGTCTCCTCGCCGACCTCACCACGATCGTCGGCCAGCTCGAAGCCGACCTGCGCGCGCAGCTCGGCGCGCGCGAGGACGTTCGCGCGCGGCTGCAGGAGGAATACGAGGCCGCCCGCCGCGTGGGCCGCACGGTGGTCACCTTCGAGGCCTGGGCCGAAGACCCGGTAGCGCAGGCCGCCGTCGCCTGGGTGCTCGGCACCGTGTTCGTCCGCTTCTTCGAGGACAACGGCCTCGTCGAGCCGCGGCTCTCGGGCGTGGGCCCGCGCCACACGCGCGCGGTGCAGGAGCACCAGCACTACTTCCAGCAGCACCCCACGCACAGCGAGCGCGACTACCTGGAGCACGTCTTCCGCGCGGTGGGAGCGCTGCCGGCGGCCGCCGCGCTCCTCGATCCCGCGCACAACCCGCTGTGGCGGCTGCCGCTCTCGGCCGACGCGGCACGGCTGCTCGTCGCCTTCTGGCAGCGCATCGACCCGGACCTCGGGCGCGTGGCGCACGACTTCACCGACCCGAACTTCGACACGCGCTTCCTCGGCGACCTCTACCAGGACCTCTCCGAGCCGGTGCGCAAGCGCTACGCGCTGCTGCAGACGCCGCGCTTCGTGGAGCAGTTCATCCTCGACCGCACGCTCACGCCGGCCATCGAGGCGTTCGGCTACCGCGAGGTGCGCCTGATCGATCCTGCCTGCGGCTCGGGCCACTTCCTGCTGGGCGCTTTCGAGCGGCTCCTCTCGCTCGCCCAGCACCACGAACCCGGCAAGGACGTCCGCGTCCTCGTCCGCGACACGCTCCCGCGCATCGTCGGCGTGGACGTCAACCCCTACGCGGTGGCCATCGCGCGGATGCGGTTGACGATTGCCGCGCTGCGCGCGTGCGGCCTTGCGCGGCTGGCCGACGCGCCCGCCTTCGAGGTGAACGTCATCGTCGCCGACGCGCTGCTGCACGGCCCGCGCTTCACCGACGATGGGGCAGTGCAGATGTCGATTCTGCCCGACGACCCGGCGAACCAGTACTACTTCGCCGAGGACGAGGCGGCGGCGCGGCGGCTGCTGGGGCAGCAGTACCACGTAGTGGTGGGGAACCCGCCGTACATCACGGTGAAGGACAAGGCACTGAACGCGCTATACCGGAAGCGGTATCCGCGTACCTGCCACCGGCAGTACTCGCTGGTGGCGCCGTTCATCGAGCGGTGTTTCGAGTTGGCCCTTGCGGGTTCGGCTCCGGGCCACGTCGGCCTCATCGTCGCCAACAGCTTCATGAAGCGCGAGTTCGGCAGCAAGCTGATCGAGGACTTCCTGCCGCGCGTGGACCTCACGCACGTGGTGGACACCTCGGGCGCCTACATCCCGGGCCACGGGACGCCGACGGTGATCCTGTTTGGCCGACACCGCAAGCCCTCGCCGGTGACGCGCACCGTGATGGGCATCCGCGGCGAGCCCTCGACGCCCGACGATCCGTCGCGCGGCCTGGTGTGGTCCGCGATCCTCGATCAGATCGACCGCGTGGACTCGGAGAGCGCGTTCGTCAGCGTCCGCGACCTGGAGCAGACGTCGCTGCACGCACACCCGTGGAGCATCGGTGGCGGCGGGGCGGCGGAACTGAAGGAACTGCTGGACGAGAGAGGAGAGAAGAGCCTCTCGGATGTGGTTGTCAGCATCGGGTTCATGGTCATTACCGGCGAAGATAACTGCCTCTTGATGCCAAATGACCTGGCCCGTCGATGGCGGTTGCCGAAGCGCCCGCTGGGTGACGGTGAGTCATTGCGGGATTGGCAGTGCGAGTCTCAGGACGTCGTGGTGTGGCCCAACCAGGAGGACGGAACACGAAGACTGGAGTCGGAGTGCTCTGTCGTTCTCTATCGCCTCTGGCCGTTCAGGGCGATTCTGCGGTCGCGAAAGCACTTCGGCGAGCCGATCGCCAGCAAGGGCATCCCGTGGTGGGCGTTGCGTGAGGTGTACTGCGAGCGCTTACGCACCCGCCTCTCCATCGCCTTCGCCTTCGTCGCCACCCACAACCACTTCGTGCTGGACCGCGGCGGCAAGGTGTTCAACCGTTCCGCGCCGGTCATCAAGCTCCGGCCCGACGCCACCGAGGACGACCACCTCGCCCTGCTGGGGCTGCTGAACAGCTCGACGGCGTGCTTCTGGATGAAGCAGGTGTTCCACAACAAGGGGGCGACGAGCGACAAGGGTGTGTTACAGGCAGACCCTGAGCGGTTTCGGTTCGAGTTCGATGGGACCAAGCTAAGAGAGTTCCCTCTGCCCTCGCTGACGCCGGACGCCAAGGGGCATCTCATTCGACTCGCGGCTTCGCTGGACGCTGCGGGCCTGGCGACGTGCTCGCCATGCGTCGATGACCTGCTCGCTGAGGGACCACACTTCGAGTCCGCAGTAGTGAACTGGTTGCAGCGGGTAAAGCGAACCAGACTAGAGATGGTGCGCTGGCAGGAGGAGCTGGATTGGCTCGTCTATGAGGTCTCGGGATTGCTCCCTGAGTCCAGTCCCGCCCGATCGCTGGCGTGGACGATGTGCCCGGCCGACATGCCCCCGCTTCAGGAGACCGAACGGCCTTATCGCGACTCAGAGGGGCCTACTGGCGATGTTGCGCGAGCACTTCACGAAGCGAGGAAGGCGGCAGCTGCCCGGCTGAGCGACATTGCGCTCATAGAGCGACCAGACTTCAAGCGTCGTTGGTTCAGATCTGCTGGCGCCTACGACGCCGAGAACCTGACTGACGAGCAGGTATTGGAGCGCGCGCTCCGCAGCTGGCTCCTCGACCGCCTCGAGGATCCGAGGTATTGGCCCTCGCCCGAGCTGACGACGTGCCGGCGGCTGGCAGACGAAGCGAAGCGCGACGAGGAGTTCCTGCGCGTGGCCGAGGTCTACCGCGCCCGCCCGGACTTCGACGTGACCGCCCTTGTCACGGAGCTGGTGACGATGGAGGGCGTGCCCTACCTGCCGGTGTTGCGCTACACCGAGAGCGGCCTGCGCAAGCGCGCCCAGTGGGAGCGCACGTGGGAGCTGCAGCGGCTCGAAGATCACGCCGCTGCCCTCGCCGTAGGGGCGCCCCTTGTGGGCGCCCATGCCCCCCCTGTGGGCGCGCAGATTCCCGTGCCGCCGAAGTACACCTCCGCCGACTTCAGGAAGCAGGAGTGGTGGCGGCTGCGCGGCAAGCTCGACGTGCCGAAGGAGCGCTTCGTCCTCTATCCCGGCGCCGAGCGCGCCGCGGACCCCACGCCCGTCCTCGCCTGGGCCGGCTGGGACCACGCGCAGCAGGCCCGCGCGCTGGGCGCGTACTACATGCGGCTGAAGAGCGAGGAGGGCGGCGCGTCGCCGAAGCTGGTGCCGCTCGTCGCCGGCCTGCTGGAGCTGCTGCCGTGGGTGAGGCAGTGGCACGGCGGCATCGACCCGGAGTTCGGCGAGGATCTGGGCGCCTACTACGCCGGGTTCATCGACGGCGAGGCGCGCGCGCTTGGGCTGACGGTGGAGCAGGTGCGGGCGTGGGCGCCAGCGGCGGGTGGGCGCGCGCCGAGGACTCGACGGGCCAACCGCTGACCTCACTGCGATGGACGCGAAGATGTCGTCCCCCGAGAACCGCGCCCCGGGCAGCGCGTCGCCAACGGGCCCCGCCGCGCCGCCGCCGATCCCGGCAGAGCGGCTGAGGAAGGTGGACGCCGCGCGCCAGCAGTGGATCGACAAGCTGATCGACCCGTCGCGGCGGAACAACCTGCTGTTCTTTCGCGACCTCAAGGTCGGCACCCTCGACCTCTCGTCGGTCCCGCCCGACGCGATGCAGGCCCTGCTGCGCTCCGGCCTCAACGGCGAGGACGGCGTGCCGTTGTCGCAGTTGGTGCGGCCGCTGGACCTGGTGACGGCGACGGCGTCCGTGCGTGAGCTGGCGAAGCGCGCGTTGGCGAACTTCGAGGAGCGCGGCCTCGACACGCTGTTCCTGGCGCTCGGCCTCGCCACCTGGCCGATGGCCGATGGCGGGCGGCCGCCGAGCGCGCCCGTGCTCGTGGTGCCCGTGCGCGCCTCGCTGAAGGGGAACCGGGGCAGCAACTGGTACCTGCGCCGCACGGGGGACGTCCGGATCAACGACGTCCTGCTGCACGCGCTCGGCACGCAGTTCGGCCTCTCGTTCGACGCGGACGCCCTGCTCACTGCCGTCCTCGGAGACGACGAGGGGGAAGCGTTCGACCTGGCGCCGGTGTTCGACCAGATCCGGGCCCGGGCCGGCGGCATCGACGGGTTCGCCATCGAGTCGCGCTGGGTGCTCGGCAACTTCAGCTTCCAGAAGATGGCCATCGTCCGGGACCTGAAGGAGCTGCTCGACCCGCTGGCGCGCCACGACATCATCGCGGGCATCGCGGGGGACGCGCAGGCGCGGGAGACGGCCCGGGCAGGCCGGACGGCGCTCGACCCGAGAGACCTCGACCGCCAGTTGCCCGACCACGAGTTCCTGGTGCTCGACGCCGACTCGTCCCAGCAGACAGCCATCGCCGCGACGCTCACGGGACAGAACGGCGTCATCTCGGGGCCGCCGGGCACTGGCAAGAGCCAGACGATCGCCAACCTGATCGCCGAGTTGGCGGCCCACGGTAAGACGGTGCTCTTCGTGGCCGAGAAGCGCGCCGCACTCGACGTCGTCCTCGCGCGGCTGAGCCGGGCGCAGCTCGATCACCTCGCGCTCGACCTGCACGGCGCGGACATCTCGCGGCGGGCGACGGCGCAGCGCCTGGCCGACAGCCTGGACCTCGTTCGGGAGTCGAGCAAGCCGGACGCCGCGAAGCTCCACGCCGACTTCGTCGATCGTCGCGAGCGGCTGAACCGGCACGCGCGGCAAATCCACGCCCAGAGCGCGCCGTCCGGGTTGTCGGTGCTGCAGCTCTACGGCCGCCTCCTGCGCCTCCCCGAGGAGGCCGTCGCCGAGACGCGCCTGCGCGGCCCAGCCCTGCAGAAGGTGACCGCCGACGTCGTCGACCGCAGCGCCGAAGTGCTGAAGGAGGCGGTGTCGATGCCGGGCCTGCTCACCGGTGACGACCCGTCTCCGTGGACGGGCGCGGTGTTCGAACGCGAGCGCGTGGCCGCGGCCCTGGACGTGGCGGCGCGGCTGGCCGCCGAGCGATGGCCGGCCTGCGAACGGGCCCTGGCGCCGGTGTTCGCGGAGGCCGGCATCGCGCCCCCGGAGTCGGTGGGCGACCTGCGACGCCTGCTCGACCTCCTCTGCGCGGTGAACGAGACGCTCGAGCGCTACCCCCCCGAGGTGTTCGAGGCCGACCTCGAGCAACTGGCGACCGTCCTGACGCCGGCTGGAGGCACGTTCTCGCGGCTGTTCGCCACCCTCGGCAACGGGGCCTACCGCGGCGCGGTGAGGCGCCTGCGCGAGCTGTGCGGCGTCGCCGGCCTCAACGGCCCAGAGGCGCTGACCGACGCGTCGCGGGCGCGCGACCAGCAGCGCGCCTGGACGAGGTTCGCCCCGCCCGGCACCCGGCCGAAGGCCGCGCCGGCGGCCGCCGCCGCGCGGGAGCGCCTCGGCGAACTGGTGCGCGACCTGGTGGAGCTGCTCGCAGTGTTTCCCGGCCGCCGCGTCGATGAGATACCGCTCGCGTCGCTGGGCGACCGCCTGGCCGGGCTCGCGAGAGATCGCGTGACACCCGCCCGCGTGCTCAGGATGCAGGAGATTGTCGCGGCCCTCGCGGCCAACGGCTTCAAGGACCTCGTGGCCGAGATCCGCGCGCGCAAACCGCCGCCGGCCTCCTGGGACACGGTGCTGCGCCGGGTGTGGCTGGAGTCCTGCCTCGACGACCTGCACCTGCAGGAGCCTGCCATCGCCTCCTTCAGCGGCCGCTACCACGACGGGGTGGTGGCCGACTTCGTCGATCTCGATCGTCGCCGGCTCGAGGTGGCGGTGGCGCGCGTGCGGCGGGCCCATGCCGAGCGGGTCGTGGAGGTGCGCGACCGGCATCGGGACCAGAGCGACCTGGTGGCGCGCGAGGCGCAGAAGAAGGGGAGGCACCTGCCCCTGCGCGCGCTGTTCGCGCAGGCGCCCGACGTCCTGCTGGCGCTGCGCCCCTGCTGGATGGCGAGCCCGCTCTCGGTGAGCCAGTTGCTGCCGGGCGACTTGCCCTACTTCGACGTGGTGATCTTCGACGAGGCCAGCCAGGTGCTGCCCGAGGACGCGGTCACGTCGCTGCTGCGGGGCAAGCGGGCCGTCATCGCCGGCGACGCGCGCCAGTTGCCGCCGACCACCTTCTTCGCCGCCGGCACCGGTGACGATGGCGAGGAGGAGGCGACGGAGGGCACGGCCGGCTTCGAGAGCGTGCTCGACGTGATGTCCGCGTTCCTCGATCCCCCGTGGTCGCTCAACTGGCACTACCGGAGCCGCGACGAGTCGCTCATCGCCTTCTCCAACCACCACATCTACGGCGACCGCCTCGTCACCTTCCCTGGCCCGCAAGGCGAGGGCGCGGTGTCGTGGGTCCACGTGCCCCACGTGGCGGGGGAGGGCGGGTCCACCGAGAGCGCCGCGCGCGAGGTGACGCGGGTGGTGGAACTGGTCCTGGAGCACGCGCGGACGCGTCCGGACGAGACTCTCGGCGTCATCGCCATGGGCATCAAGCACGCCGAGCGCATCGAGATGGCGCTCGAGCAGGCCAGAAGGCAGGCCCCGGAGCTGGACGACTTCTTCGCCGTGGACCAGCCCGAGCGGTTCTTCGTGAAGAACCTGGAACGGGTGCAGGGCGACGAGCGTGACGCCGTCATCCTCACCGTCGGCTACGGGAAGGACGAGACCGGGCGGTTGCTCTATCGCTTCGGCCCGCTGCTCCAGAAGGGCGGCGAGCGACGGCTGAATGTCGCCGTCACGCGGGCCCGGCGGCGGTTGACGCTGGTGTCGTCCTTCTCGCATGCGGACGTGCGGCCCGACTATCCCGCCGACGGCGTGCGGCTGCTGCGGGCCTACATCGAGTTCGCGGCGGCGGGCGGGCGGCGGCTCGATGCCGGGAGCGTGACGTCGGTGCCGCTCAACGACTTCGAGCAGTCGGTGGCCGACGCCTTGACCCGTCGAGGTCTCAACGTCGTTCCCCAACTCGGGACCTCCTGCTACCGGATCGACCTGGTGCTCACGCACCCGCATCGTCCCGGCCAGTACGTGCTGGCGGTCGAGTGCGACGGCGCCAGTTACCACTCGGCACCCACCGCGCGCGACCGCGACCGCCTGCGGCAGCAGCACCTGGAGGCGTTGGGGTGGCGCTTCCACCGGATCTGGTCGACGGACTGGTTCCTCCGCCGCGAGGAGGAGATCGAGCGGTTGATAAAGGCATTCGACGAGGCCGTGCGCCACGCCGATGCCGGCGGCCCCCTGCCGCGGGTGGCTCCGGCGGCGCCGCCACGAAGCACGGCCGACGATGGCCCCGGTCACTCTGCGGGGAACGCGCAGGAAGGGGGAGCCCGTGCGGCTGCGGCGCCCCAGCTGGGGCCAACGGGGGGCGACGGCAGCGCCAAGCCGCGCGGCGGGCGACCGCGGACCAAGGCAGGCCAGCCGGTGGACCGCTATTCCCCTTCGGAGCTGGCGCGTTTGGCCAGGTGGATCGCCTCGGACGGTCTCCTGAGGACGCGTGACGAGTGGGTCACCGAGATGATGAAGGAACTCGGGTTCACCCGCCGGGGCACGAGGATCGTCGCGGCGCTGGAGCAGGCCATCGACGAGGCGAAGCGGGAGGGGCGGTAGAGCGGCAGACTTCCCGGGGAACAGGTGCACGGGGGTGTGCCGTGGCGAGTGCTCACTCGGCCCGGATGACTTTGGTAACTTGCATTGATGCAAGTTAATATCTTGCATGATCTTCGCCTGCCCTGAGCTCAACGAGGTCGAGCGCCGCGTTCACGCGAAGATCGACGAGTTGCGCACAAACCTCAGTTACGCCGTGAGTTCCAGGCGCTGGATCGGGGTGCTCCGCCGCGTGTCCCTGGCGAAGGCCATCAGGGGCTCGAATTCCATCGAGGGCTACAACGTCACCGTGGACGATGCGCTGGCGGCCGTGGATGGGGAGGAGCCGCTCGACGCGGCCGCGGAGACGTGGGCGGCCATCGTCGGCTACCGCCACGCCATGACCTACGTCCTCGAACTCGCCGACGACCGGCACTTCGAGTACTCCGCCTCGCTCATCAAGGCGCTGCATTTCCAGATGCTGGGGTACAACCTGTCGAAGCGGCCCGGGCGATGGCGGCCGGGGCCGATCTTCGTCCGGAGCGAACCATCGGGTGAGCGGGTGTACGAGGGACCGGACGCCGAGGCCGTGCCCGCGCTCGTCGACGAACTGGTGGCCTCGCTGAACGCTGCCTCGGAGGTGCCGGCGCTGGTGCGGGCGGCGATGGCCCACCTGAACCTCGTGATGATCCACCCGTTCTCGGACGGCAACGGCCGCATGGCCCGCTGCCTGCAGAGCCTGGTGCTGGCGCGCGAAGGCATCCTGGCCCCGCAGTTCTGCAGCATCGAGGAGTATCTCGGGCGCAACACGCCCGAGTACTACGCCGTGCTCGCGGAGGTCGGCGCCGGGGCGTGGCACCCGGAGCGCGACGCCCGGCCGTGGGTGCGCTTCTGCCTGACGGCGCACTACCGGCAGGCGCAGACGTTGCTGCGGCGGTCGCGCGAGATGCAGCGGCTCTGGGACGCGCTCGAGGATCTCGTCTCGGAGCTGCACCTGCCCGACCGCGCGCTGGCGGCGTTGTCGGATGCCGCGCTCGGCTTCCGCGTCACCAATGGCCGGTACCGGGCGCTGGCCGACGTGAACGCGAACCTCGCGAGCCGCGACCTCGCGGCCCTGCACCGTGCCGGCCTGCTGGCGGGCAAGGGCGAGCGGCGCGGGCGCTACTACGTCGCCTCGGAGCGTGTGCGTTCTCTGTACCAGCAACTGCGTGAAGTGAAGCGGCAGATACCGGACCCGTTCGGCGAGCCGGAGGCGAGGCCTCTGCCGCCGTTCCTGCCGGGGCTTGGCCCGGAGCGAGAAGCCAAACGTGGATGAGGTCCGCCTTGGAGGCAGCGGCGTGCCGATGACTGACGGGGACTTCGAGCGCCGCGCCACGACACTGCTGCGCGAGATGCTTGGCCAGGGGGCCGCGTTTCGCGAGGGCCAACTCGAGAGCATCGCGTCCGTCGTGCGCGAGCGGAATCGCACGCTCGTCGTGCAGCGCACGGGCTGGGGCAAGAGCCTCGTCTACTTCATCGCAACCAAGATGCTGCGCGAGGAGGGAGAGGGCCCCGCCATCCTCGTGAGCCCCCTCCTGTCGCTGATGCGCGATCAGGTCGCCGCGGCCGAACGCATCGGGGTCCGCGCCGCTCGCATCGACAGCTCGAACACGGCCGATTGGCGCGAAACCGAGGACGCTCTGCGTCGGGGCCAGGTGGACATCCTTCTCGTGTCGCCCGAGCGTCTCGCGAACGAGCACTTCCAGAAGGAGACGCTTGCCCTGTTCGGGGGCCGAATCGGCCTGCTGGTGGTGGACGAGGCCCACTGCATCTCCGACTGGGGCCACGATTTCAGGCCCGACTACCGCCGCATCGTCCGCATCGTCCGCAACCTGCCTCCGCGCTCTCCGTTGATGGCGACTACCGCAACCGCCAATGCGCGGGTCGTGTCCGACATCGAGGAGCAGTTCGGTCCCAACCTGAAGACGATTCGCGGGCCGCTGGCCAGGGCCTCCCTGCGTATTCAGGCCGTGCGCCTGCCGGGGATGGCCGCTCGACTGGCGTGGCTGGCCGAGCACCTTCCGCAGTTGCCCGGTACGGGCATCGTCTACTGCCTGACGAAGCAGGCCTGCGAGCGTGTCTCGCAGTGGCTCGCCGAGGTGGGCATCGACGCGCCGGTCTACCACGCCGGGGTCGGGGAGGGCCGCGAGGAACTCGAGCAACGGTTGCTCCACAACGACGTGAAGGCACTGGTGGCGACTGTCGCGCTGGGCATGGGCTTCGACAAGCCCGACCTTGGGTTCGTGGTGCACTTCCAGCGTCCCGGCTCGCTTGTCGCGTACTACCAGCAGATCGGCCGCGCCGGCCGTGCCCTCGACGATGCGGTCGCGGTCCTGCTCGAGGGAGCTGAGGACGACGAGATCTGCCGCTACTTCATCGAGAGCGCCTTCCCCAGTGCAGACCAGATGCTGGCCGTGCGGAGGGCGATCGCGGCCGGGGAGGGCCTGCGCGTGGCGGACCTCCAGCGCGAGGTGAACCTCGGCAAGGGCAAGCTCGATCGCATCCTGAAGCTGCTGGAAGTTGAGGGCGCCATCTTCGTCGAGGAGGGCAAGTACTTCGCGTCGCCGGCTCCCTGGTCGCCGGATGCGAATCGGGCTGCCGCCGTCACGCGCCGGCGATTCGACGAGCTCGAGAGAATGAAGGAGTTCGTGTCCGCGCGCGGGTGCCTGATGGAATACGTCACGCGCGACCTGGACGATCCCCATGCCGAGCCGTGCGGTCGCTGTGCGAACTGCTCGGGTGCGGCGGTGACCGGTGCCGACCGTGCCCTGGCCGACTTCCTCGAGGGTAAGGTGGACGACGAGTACGTTCGGCGGCTGATCGTCGAGTACTGCCGCGGAAACCTCCGCGATGTCGAGGTACGCGACCTGCTCGGGGGCCGGGTTTCGCTTCAGGACCTGATCGAACGGGCCGTGGCGCAGCACAAGAGGCTCCGCGCGCAGGCCGAGGCGTTCATCAGCCGAGGCGTCGTCGAGTTCGAGCCCCGCAAGCAGTGGCCCAACGGCGGCGTACGCGGGCGCAGGGGCCGTATCCCGGCCGAACGCCTGGCCCAGGCTGGACGGGCGCTCTGCGTCTACAACGAGGGAGCTCTCGGGGTCGAGGTCAAGGCGGCGATACACGAACGGCAACATATCGGCGACGATCTCGTGGCGCGGGCGGCGACGTGCGTCGGGCGTTGGAGCCCGGAGCCCTCTCCCTCGTGGGTGGTGGCGGTGCCATCGACTCGTCGGACGCTGGTGGGCGACTTCGCCCGTCGGCTGGCTGCCGTGCTCGGCCTCCCCTACCGGGAGGCGCTGCAGAAGGCGCGCGCCACGGACGAGCAGAAGACGATGGAGAACAGCTTCCAGCAGGCCCAGAACGTCGTGGACGCGTTTCGCGTGGTGCCTGGGCAGGTGTTGGATGGCCCGGTCCTTCTCGTCGACGACATCGTCCGGTCGAAGTGGACGTTCACGGTGTGCGCCGACGCGCTGAGGGGCGCAGGGAGCGGTCCGGTGTTTCCCTTCGCGCTGGCTTCCGCGGCCGGCGGGGACGGCGATTGATGATGACTCCGAAGCTCTCTCCGCATGAGCAGGCGCTCGTGCTCCTTTGCAGCAGGCTGGCGCTGCCCGGCCGGGGCGTCGCGCCGCTCAAGGCGGACGAGTGGAGCACGCTCTGGGCCGAGCTTTCCGGACGGGGCGTGAAGGACGCGTCGGAACTGATCGCCCTGGCTCCGCGGCAACTGGTGGAGCGCGGTGTTACTCAGCAGCTCGCTACGCGCGTCGCCGAGTTGCTGGGAAGGGGGACAGCGCTGGCGCTGGAGTTGGAACGGCTGCAATCGCGTGGCGTGTGGGTCGCCACCCACGATGGGGAGCACGGGTACCCTCGGCGATGGTCCGAGAGACTCGGGTCGAAGGCCCCGGTGGTGGTCTGCGGTGCGGGCGATGCGTCGCTGCTGGACGAAGACGCCGTGACCGTCGTGGGTTCGCGCGACGTCGACGAAGAGGGCAGCTTCTTCGCCGCCACGGTTGGCGCGCGGGCCGCGGAGATCGGCTGGGCGGTGGTGTCAGGGGGAGCGCGTGGCGTGGACCGCGCCGCGGTCGAAGGCGCGCTCAAGGGGGGCGGCCATGCGATTGAGGTGCTGGCCGACGGCTTCGAAAAGGCGCTGAGGGACGTGGGACGACGGCGGCACGTGGAGCAGGGCCGTCTGTGCGTCATCACCGCCTTTCACCCGGCGCAGCCCTTCTCCGTGGATGTCGTGATGGCCCGCAACAGGTTGCTCTACACGCTCGGCCGTGTCGCCTTCGTGGCGGCGAGCGATGAGGGCCGAGGCGGCACGTGGGCCGGCGCAGTGGAGAACCTGAAGGCCGGATGGGTGCCGGTGTTCGTTCGCGACGGCGCACAGGTGCCGCGCGGCAATCGGGCGCTGGTCGAGCGCGGAGCGAAGCCCGTCACGATTCAATCGCTGCCCAGGGGGCGCGCGCTGGTTGCTTGGCTGGCCGACCCTGCGCAGCCGCTGCCCCAGCCCGAGGTCGCCGTAGTGCGGGAGCGTCGCGCGGAGTGGGACCAAGAGGGAGGCGGGGCGACCCCAGTCACAAGGCCTGCCGTCGAGCCGGCGCCACCCGTTGACGAGGGAGCGGTCGACGTCTACAGCCTGGTGCTGCCACGGTTGAAGGCCTATTGCGAGCGGCCACGTGCGGAGCGAGATATCAAGGATGCCTTCGTCCTCGAGGCCAGCCAGCTGAAGAAGTGGCTGAAGCTGGCTGTCGCCGGGAGACACCTGAAGAAGCTGTCTCGCCCGGTTCGTTACCAGACCGAGCACCGCATGTTCGACTGACGCCTCGCCATGCCCACTCCCGTGCTGATCAAGGATCTCGTCGCGTTGCCCGAGCGCGTGCAGCCGGGCGACTTCGTGCTGCGGCTCTCCGAGGGCGTGTCGGCGGCCGGCGCGGCGGCCACGCTGCGCGACTACGTCGTCACGCCCGACCTCGCCCGCAACTTCGACACCGCGCTCGGCGCCATCAAGGGCGCGATCGACTCGCGCAGCAGCAAGGCCGGCTACCTGCACGGCAGCTTCGGCAGCGGCAAGAGCCACTTCATGGCCGTGCTGTTCTTGCTGCTGAAGGGACACCCGCAGGCGCGCGCCATCCCCGAGCTGGCGCCCGCGCTGCAGGCGCACGAGTCGTGGCTGGGCCGGAAGAAGGTGCTGTGCGTGCCGTTCCACATGATCGGCGCGCAGTCGATGGAGCACGGCATCTTCGGCCAGTACCTGTCGTTCGTACAGCGCGCCCACCCCGAGGCGCCGCTGCCTGGCGTGTTCCTCTCGCAGCCCATATTCGAGAACGCGCGGCACCTGCGCCAGACGATGGGCGACGCGGTGTTCTTCGCGGCCCTGAATGCCGCCGCCGGCGAGGGCGACGAGTGGGGCGACCTGGGCGCGAGCTGGGACGCGGCCAGCTTCGACGCCGCGCTGGCCGCGCCGCCCGACGACGAGGCGCACGTCCGGCTGGTGGGCGACCTGGTCAGCACGGTGCTGCGGGCTTACCGGGACGTGGCGATGGCCGGCAACGGCTTCATCACGCTCGACCGGGGCCTGGCCGCGCTCAGCCAGCACGCGCACGGCCTCGGCTACGACGCCCTGGTGCTCTTCCTCGACGAGTTGATTCTCTGGCTCGCCAGCCACGCGGCGGAGCCGGAGTTCGTCGCCCGCGAGGGCCAGAAGCTGGCCAAGCTCGTGGAGGCCCAGGACGCCAACCGCCCGGTGCCCATCGTCTCGTTCGTGGCGCGGCAGCGCGACCTGCGCGAGCTGATCGGCGACCAGTTCACGGGCTCGCAGGAGCTGGCCTTCCACGACGTGCTGAAGCACTGGGAGGGGCGCTTCTTCAAGGTGACGCTGGAAGACCGGAACCTGCCGGCGATCATCGAGAAGCGCATCCTGGCGCCGGTGTCCGAGGCGGCGCGCCAGCAGATGGACCGCGCGTTCCGCGAGGCCACGGCCGACGCCGCGGTGGTGAACACGCTGCTCACGCGCGAGAGCGACCTGGCGATGTTCCGCCAGGTGTATCCCTTCAGCCCGGCGCTGGTGCAGGCGCTGGTGGCGGTGTCGTCGATGCTGCAGCGCGAGCGCACCGCCATCAAGGTGCTGCTGCAGCTGTTGGTGCAGCAGCGCGAGACGCTGACGCTGGGCGACCTGGTGCCCGTGGGCGACCTGTTCGACGCGGTGGCCGAGGGCAGCGACGCCTTCAGCGAGGCGATGCGCCGCCACTTCGACCAGGCGCGGCGGCTCTACGAGACCAAGCTGCAGCCGCTCATCGAGGAGCAGCGCGGCGCGCGGTTCGCCGACCTCGCCACGGGCCAGGTGGAACCTGGCAAGGCGCAGGCCCTGCGCGGCGACGACCGCCTCGCCAAGACGCTGCTGCTCGCGGCGCTGGTGGAGAAGGTGGAGGCCCTCAGCGGCATCACCGCGAGCCGGCTGGCCGCGCTCAACCACGGCACCATCCGCACGCCCATTCCCGGTGCGGAGAAGCAGCAGGTGCTGGCGCGCGTGCGCACGTGGGCCTCGCGCGTGGGCGAGGTGCGCGTCGGTGACGACACCGACAACCCGACGCTCTCCGTCCAGCTCGCCGGCGTGGACGTCGAGAGCATCGTCGAGCGCGCCCGCGGCGAAGACAACACCGGCAACCGTCGCCGGAAGATCCGCGAGCTGCTCTACGACGAGCTGGGCATCTCGGACGCCGACGGCCTGTTCCAGACGCACGACTTCGCCTGGCGTGGTACCCGGCGGCGCGCCGAGGTGGTCTACGGCAACGTCCGCGAGCTGGCCGACGAGCAGTTCCAGGCGCGCGGCGACCTGTGGCGCGTGGTCATCGACTTCCCCTTCGACCCTGAGCCGCATCACACGCCGCAGGACGATGTGGCGCGGGCGGAGGGATTGAAGGGACAGGGGCGGGCCACGCGGACGCTGGTGTGGATCCCGAGCTTCCTCAGCCAGGCCGCGCTCAAGGACCTCGGCACGCTGGTCGTGCTCGATCACGTGCTCACGGGGGAGCGCTTCCTCAGCTACGCGGCGCACCTGGCGCCGCTCGATCGCCAGGTGGCCGAGGGGCTCCTCAGGAACCAGCGGGCGCAGTTGCGTGAGCGGCTGCGGGGCATCCTGCACGGCGCCTACGGCATCGCCGCGGCGCCGCCCGGCACCACGGTGCACGCGCTCGAGGCTGGCCAGCAGTTCCTGTCGTTGGAACCGGCGTGCCGGCTGCAGCCGGCCGTGGGCATCACGCTGCGCGAGGGGCTGGACCACCTGCTCACCCAGGCGCTCGATGTGCAGTTCCCGCGGCACCCGGTGTTCGGCGACGAGGTCGAGATCAGGCCCGCGAACGTCAAGAAGGTGTGGGCCGAGGTGCAGGAGGCGCTGCAGCAGGAGCTGTGGCGCAAGCGGGTGGACCAGCCGCTGCGGAAGCTCGTGCGCCAGATCGTGTTCCCGCTGGAACTGTGCGACGTGGGCGAAGACGTGATCGTCGTGAAGCGCACGTGGCAGCAGCACTTCGACCAGTGCCACGGGCGGGAGGGCGGGCCGCTCACCGTGCGCCGGCTGCGGGGCTGGCTCGACGAGCCCGAGCCGCGGGGGTTGCCCGTCGAGCTGCAGAACCTGCTCATCCTCACCTACGCCGCGATGAGCAACCGGCGGTTCACGCTCCACGGCGGCCCCGCCACGGCCTCGATCGACGCCATCGACGACCGTTGCGAGCTGGTCGAGGAGGTGCTGCCGCCGCCGGAGCACTGGGAGGGGGCCCGCCAGCGCGCGGCGAAGGTGTTCGGCCTCGACCTGCCGCCGCTGCGCAATGCCTCGACGGTGGGCGAGGCGGTGGAGAAGATCCAGGCGCTGGCGCGCGACTGGACGCCCGCGAGCCTCGAGGCCGCGCGGGCGCTGGCCGGGCCGATGCGCCAGCTCGGCGTGGACGCGACGGGCGCGCCTCGCGCGCGGACGGCAGCCGGCGTGACCGCGCTCGTGGAGGCGCTGGCGCGCGCCGCGCACCGCGACGTGATTGCGACGCTGGCCGAGTCGCCCATCGCCACCACGCCCGAGGCCTACGGCGCGGCGGGCCGTCGCGCAGGCGACGTCGTGCGGGCGCTGCAGCAGGTGAACTGGGAACCGATCGAGGCGCTGGCGAGGCTCGGTGACGACCGCCGGCAGGCGGCCCAGGGGCTGCTGGCTGACCTGCGCCAGGCGCTCGAACTCGACGAGCTCGCGGTGCCGCTCGCCGCGAAGCTGCACGAGGTGGAGCGGAAGGCCGTGGCGCTGCTGATCCCGCCCAAGCCGCCCGTCATCATCGAACCGGTGGAGCGGCGAGGGGACAAGGAGCGGAAGGACCGCTGGAAGCCGGTGGCGTCCGCGTCCCACCAGGGCCTGACCGTGCGGGAAGCGCGCGCGAAGTTCGACGCCGCCCTGAAGACGACGCGCGAGACTGACGACGTCCGCGTGACCGTGTCCTGGACCATCGAGGAGAAGGCGTAAGCCGCCATGCCCGCCATGCCCCTGCCCGTGGCTGCCCTGCGCGCCCAGGTGGCGTCGCTCGCGGCGCACATGTCGGCCGAGGACCCGCCCGTGCTGGCCTTCCACGGCGACCTGGAGTGGGCCGGCGGAGACTCGCTGTCGGCCGGCGGCCACGTCTGGTCGGTGCGCCGTTGTCGCACGCCGATCGAAGTGCGGGACGTGCTGGCCTACCGGGACGCGGATGCGCCGCCGCTGGTGATCCTGACGCCGCTGTCGCACCTCGAGTTGGGTGCCGACGTCGTCGCCCGCTTCCACAAGCGGCGGCTGTTCGAGTTCGACCGGTGGGAGCCGCTGCTGCGCGCGTTCGGCGCGCACCGCCTCGACGGGCGCCTGGTGGCGCACCCGTGGCTCGCCGATGCGCTGCTCGCCCACCTGCCGCCGGAGGGCTACGGCCGCGTGCCCTCCGGGACCCTCGACGCCGCCACGGCGTGGCGACACGCCGCGCGCGTGCTCCTCGGCGTGGAGGCCGACGGCATCGACGCGTCGTCGCTGTTGCAGTGGACCCTGGATCCGGCGTTTCCCGGGCGCTGGAACGAGCAGTCGGCAGACGCGCGCGCCGCGATGCGCCAGTGGATCGGCTCGGTGTCCGGCGGGGCCGGCTCGCTCGTCCTGGCGCTGGTCGAGCGGGGCCACGCCGCCGAGGCCGTGCCGCTGGCGCTCGCATGCGACGTGTTGTTCGCGGAGGGCGCCGAGGGCGAGGCGATCGCTGGCGCCGTGATTCGGCTGGAGCGCTACACGGGCGGCGAGCGGGTCGAGCGGCGGGCCGGCCGTGCCCTGGCGACGGCGGCGCGCGACCTGCTCGCGCGGGTCGCCGACGCCCGCCGGGCGGCTGCGTGGCTCGCCCGCGCGGACGAGTTGCTCCAGGACCTCGGCGCCGCGCCCGAGGCCCATCAGGGGCGCTGGTCGCCGCTCGGCTTCGCCCAGCGGGTGGTCCGCTACGCACGGGCGCTCGACGAGGGGCTGGACGCGCGCGATGGCGCCCCGGCCATGGCCAGGGCCTCGGAGGCGCTGCTGGCGCTGCGGGCGCACGAGCGGGCGCGCGTGGACACCGACCTGGTGGCGCGAGCCGAGCACGCCCTGCGGCTGGTGCGCTACCTGCGCGTCGCGGAGGCGGCCCCGGAACCAGCCTCGTTCGCCGACGCCGTGGCGGCCTACGTGCGAGAGCACGCGCACGCCGACGAGGCGCGCGTGCCGCTCTACGCGAGCGAGACCCACCAGGCGCTGGGCGCGGTGCTCGACCGCATCGCCGAGCGCGTGCGCGCCCGTCGCGAGCAGTTCACGCGGCAGTTCGCGCGGCTCGCTGTGGGGTGGTTCGAGGCGCCGGCGCCGCACTCACGGCTGCTGCCCATCGAGCACGTCCTGCGCGACGTGGTCGCGCCGCTCGCCGCGCGCCGGCCCGTGCTGTTGCTGGTTGTCGACGGGATGAGCCTGCCTGTCGCGCAGGCCCTGCTCGCCTCGATCGCGGCCCGCGGGTGGACAGCCGTGGCCTCGCCCGACGGGCGCGAGACCACGCCCGTGGTGGCCGCGTTGCCCAGCGTCACCGAGGTGTGCCGCACGAGCCTGTTCTGCGGCCGTCTGCGCCTCGGCGCCGCGGCAGACGAACGGCAGGGCTTCGCCGCGCATCCCGACCTCGTCGCCCACTCGAAGCCCAGGTGGCCGCCCCGGCTGTTCCACAAGGGCGACCTCGGCGCGGGCGCCATGCTTGCCCCGGACGTCGCCGACGCCATCGCCCGACCCGACCAGCGCGTGGTCGGCGCCGTGGTGAACGCGGTGGACGACCACCTGCTGAAGGACGACATGGTGCGGCCGGCGTGGACCACCCAATACGTGCCCATCGTCGCGGCGTTGTGCGACGCCGCGCGCGCGGCCGGCCGCGTCCTCGTCGTCACCGCCGACCACGGGCACGTGCTCGACCTGAAGCGCACCGAGCGGGTCGTGTCGGGGGACGCCGATCGATACCGGCCCGCCGTGGGGCCCGTGGCCGAGGGCGAAGTCGCGGTGACGGGTCCGCGCGTGCTGGCGAGCGCGCCGGCGGTGGTGGTCGCGGCGTCTGAATCGGTGCGCTACGCCTCGCGCAAGAACGGGTACCACGGCGGCATCAGTCCCCAGGAACTGGTCGTGCCGCTGCGCGTACTGGTGCCGGACGGCCACGCGCTGGACGGCTGGGCCGAGCACGCTGACGCACGTCCCCCTTGGTGGGATCTCGATCTCGCCGTCACCGCCGCGCCGCCCTCGCCGGCCCCGGTCCCAGCGCCGAGCGGGTTGCCGCTGTTCGACCAGCCGCCCGCAGCTCCGTCGCCGGTGGTGTCGGTGGTCGGACCGGCGGCGCCGGAGTGGCTGCCGCGGCTGTTGGCCAGCGACGTGCTGCGGGAGCAGCGGGCCCGGGCGACGAGGGCCGCGCTCCCCGAGGAGAGGCTGCGCGCGCTGCTGACGGCGCTGTCCTCGCGCGGCGGCCGCCTCACCGTGGCCGCGTGTGCCGGGCGGCTCGGCGTGCCCCCCGGGCGGGTCTCGTCGATCGTCGCCGCGGCGGCCCAACTCCTGAACTTCGACGGCTACCAGGTGATCTACCCGTCGGGTGACGAGGTGGTGCTCGACGAGGCCCTGCTGAAGGGGCAGTTCCAGCTATGAGCGTCCCGGCCATCTCTCCCCAGCGGCGCCGCGACATCGTCGACGCGCTTCGCCGCGGCACGGTGCCCAGCGCCGGCCTCGCCTGGCTGGCTGTCGGCCTCCACCGCTTCGAGCGGGCCGTGGACGAGGGGTTCGACGCCATTGCCCAGGGCGGCGCGGTGTTCAAGGCCGTGCGTGGCGAGTACGGGGCGGGCAAGACGTTCTTCTCGCGCTGGCTGCAGGAGCGTGCGAAGCGGCGGGGGCTCGCCGCGGCCGAGGTGCAGATCGCCGAGACCGAGACCCCGTTGCACCGGCTCGACACCGTGTATCGGCGCCTGGCCGAGCGGTTGTCGACCGACGACTCGCCACAGCATGCCTTCCGCAGCGTGATCGACCGGTGGTTCTTCGCGCTGGAGCAGGACGCGCTCGCCGAGGGGGCCATCGACGAGCACGACACGGGCGCGCTGCTCGCACGCACGGGCGAACTGCTCGAGGCCAGGCTGCGCGGCGTGAGCCAGAAGGCGCCCGCCTTCGCCGCGGCGCTGCGCGCCTTGCGCGCGGCCCAGGTGCGCGAGGACACGCCCACCGCCGAGGGGTTGCTGGCGTGGCTCGCGGGCCAGCCGAACGTGGCGGCGACGGTGAAGCGCGCCGCCGGCCTGAAGGGCGATCTCGACCACTTCGGCGCGCTCGCGTTCCTGCAAGGGCTGCTGCTGGTGCTTCGCGATGCCGGGCATCCCGGCCTGGTCGTCGTGCTCGACGAAGTGGAGACGCTGCAGCGCGTGCGCGGCGACGTGCGCGAGAAGGCCCTGAATGCGCTGCGGCAACTGATCGACGAGGTGGACAGCGGGCGCTTCCCGGGCCTCTATCTCGTCATCACCGGCACGCCGGCCTTCTTCGACGGGCCCCAGGGTGCGCAACGGCTCGCGCCGCTCGCGCAGCGCCTGCACGTGGACTTCACCACCGACGCCCGCTTCGACAATCCCCGCGCGGTGCAGGTGCGCCTGGCCAACTTCACCCACGACTCGCTCGTCGAGGTGGGCATCCGCGTGCGCGACATCTTCGCGCAACACGCGCCTGAGGCCGGGCGCATCCGGACCGTGGTGGACGACGGCTACGTCGCCGACCTGGCGAGAGGCGTGGCTGGCGCCCTCGGAGGGAAGGTGGGCGTGGCGCCGCGGGTGTTCCTCAAGAAGCTGGTGGCCGACGTCCTCGACAGGGTGGAGCAGTTCCCGGAGTTCGACCCCAGACGCCACTACGCGCTCACGCTCGCCTCGCAGGAACTGACGCCGACCGAGCGGGCGGCCGCCAGCGGCGGATCGGTGGACGACATCGAGATCGAGCTGTGAGTTCCTTCGACCGCCTTCATCCAGCGCTGCAACACCACATCGTCAACAGCCTCGGCTGGCGCGAACTGCGCCCTTTGCAGGAACAGGCGATTGCGCCAGTGATCGACGGCGCTCATGCGCTGGTGGTCGGGCCCACCGCGGGGGGGAAGACCGAGGCGGCCTTCTTTCCGGTGCTGTCGCGCGTGCTGCAGGAGCGCTGGCCGCCGCTGTCGGTGCTCTACCTCTGCCCGCTGCGTGCGCTCCTCAACAACCTGCAGCCGCGGTTGTGGCACTACGCCAATCTCGTGGGCCGCCGCGTCGCGATGTGGCACGGGGACGTAGGCGACACCGAGCGCAAGCGCATCCTCGCGGATCCGCCCGACGTGCTGCTGACGACGCCCGAGTCGCTCGAGCTGATGCTGATCAGCCCGCGGGTGGAGCACGAGGTGCTGTTCGCCGGCGTGCGTGTGGCCGTCGTGGACGAAGTGCACGCCTTCGCGGCGGACGACCGTGGCTGGCACCTGCTGTCGGTGCTGGAGCGGGTGTCGCGGCTGGCCGGCCGGGAGATGCAGCGGTTGGGGCTGTCGGCGACGATCGGCAACCCGGACGCGGTGCTCGGCTGGCTTGCGGCCCCGGGTGAAGGGGCGCGGCGGGTGGTGGCCCCCGGGGGGGCGGCGGCAGTGCCTGCCGAGATCACCGTCGACTTCGTGGGCGGGCTCGAGAACGCCGCGACGGTGATCGCGCGGCTGCACGCGGGCGAGAAGCGGCTCGTCTTCGCCGACAGCCGCGCGCGGGTGGAGGAACTGGCGGCGGGATTGCGGAAGCGCGGCGTCCAGACGTTCGTGTCGCACAGTTCCATCAGCACGGACGAGCGGCGCCAGGCCGAGCACGCCTTCGCCACCGGCAGCGACTGCGTCATCGTGGCGACCAGCACGCTGGAACTCGGCATCGACGTCGGCGACCTCGACCGGGTCATCCAGATCGACGCGCCGACGCAGGTGGCCTCGTTCCTCCAGCGTCTTGGCCGCACGGGCCGGCGTCCCGGCACGACGCGCAACTGCCTGTTTCTCGCGACCGAGGACGATGCGCTGGTGAGGGCGGTGGCCCTCTGCGAGTTGTGGAGCAGCGGGTTCGTCGAGCACGTGCGGCCCCTGGCAGAGCCGCTCCACCTGCTGGCGCAGCAGGTGATGGCGCTGTCGCTCCAGGAACGCGGCATCGGCGCGGCCGACTGGCGCGGCTGGATCGGACGGATGCCTGGCTTCTCGAGTGTGGACGAGGCAGATGTCGAGGCCATCCTCGAGTTCATGCTGGCGAGCCAGGTCCTGTTCGAGGATGGCGGCGTGTGGTCCATCGGCGCCGAGGGCGAGGCCGCGTTCGGCCGCCGGCACTTCATCGACCTGCTGTCCTCGTTCACCAGCGAGCCCTTGTTCACCGTGAAGCATGGCGAGCTCGAACTCGGCCGCGTGCACCATGCGTCGTTCGCGGTGCGCGACGACCGGCCGCCAGTGCTGCTGCTGGCCGGGCGGCCCTGGGTGGTGAACCACGTGGACTGGGAGGCCCGGGCGGCCTATGTCGAGCCGACGAAGGAGGACGGTCGGTCGCGCTGGCTCGGGTCTGGACCGCCGCTGCGGTTCGAGTTGTGCCAGGCCGTCGCTGCGAGCCTGGCCAGTCCTCACGTGCCGGGCGTGTGCTCGAAGCGCGCCGCAGCGAAGCTCGCCGAGGTGAAGACGGACTTCGCCTGGCTCGTGCCCGGCAAGACCGCGGTCGTCACGGAGACAGACGGACGTGTGCGGTGGTGGACGTTCGCCGGCGTGTACGCCAACGCCGCGCTCGCCGCCGGCCTTCAGGCGCACGGAATGGCGCCCGGGCGCACCGACAACTTCAACATCCCGCTGGACCGCGAGCCGTCAGCGGCGGCCTTCGAGGCGTTGCGCGACCTGGCGGGGAAGGACGAGCTCTGGACTCCGGTGGACGACCGAGCGGTCGACGGACTCAAGTTCAACCAGTGCCTGCCGCCAGACGTGGCCGAACGCATGCTGTCCCGGCGGATGACGGACCGGGAAGCGATTCGCGCGGTGCTGGGGCAGGACGTGTCGAGAGTGACGCGAGAGTAGCGGGCGCGAGCCGAGCGGAGCGAATGCGTCACGGTCTCGGACGGTCAGTCCGCTTCGGCTACCGATGGGGCATCGGACTCGAACTCGACTGCGTCGCCGTCCGGCAGCTCGATCTTGACCCGACACTTGTGCAGCAGCCGGCCCCCATCCAGGTCCTTGCCGCGCGAGTCCCGATCCGAGACCGGCCGGGCCGCGTTCACCTTGGCCGGAATGCGCAGTCGGCGGGGACGGAGCGCAGCAACGGCAGGGCGGGGCCGCGATGGACTCCGCGACGAACGAGTTCATCGAGTAACGCCGGGTCGTGCCGCCGGGCGCGCTGGGCGCCGGCTGGGTTCCGGTCGTCCGTCGTGCTGCCGCGAGGGCCGACAAGCCTGCCGTGCCGGACGGACACCTTCAAGCTGTCTCCCGAGCGGGTGGCCTCGACCGTCCAGGAACCGATCATCCCCGCATGCTGGAGCTCGTCGAGCGCGGGTCCCAGTATCTCCACGGCCTTTGACCGTTGGGGATAGCAGGTGAGCCCCAGGAACTCCGCGAGGCTGTCCCACCGCTTCTCGAAGTGCCCACGCGCTTCGCTCGCCCGAAGCCAGAGCCGAAGGGGGAGTGCCAGGGTCAGAGCCAGCGGAAGCCGAAGGCGAAGGTACCAGTCGAGGTCGATCTCGAGCGTGTGCCCAGCCTTGATGTTCTGGTAGAACCAGCCAGCGAACCAGATGTGGTTCTCCTCGGCCAGCTGTCCATCCGGGAGTCGCTCTCCGACGGAGACAGCGCGTGTGACCAGGTGCAGACGCTCACGTTGGTAGCGCCACTGCCCGGCCACGCGAACGCCACGCTCGGAGATGATGGTGGTCGCAGCCAGGCGATCCACCCACGTGCGGACTTCGCGGTAGTGCTTGCCGCTGCGTGGATGCAGGCCGAGCGTCTTCAGGAACTTGTAGGTGGTGAAGGTGACCGGTGGTCCGGGCCACGAGGTTGCGGCGCGCGGGAGGGCCAGGAGCTTGTCCTGGTCCGCCGTCGTCGGCAGGCCGAGTGTGCCGCCGGCGAGGATCTGGACGACGTGTCGGACTCCGTCCTGGGCCGAAAGGCGCATGGTCTTGACCGGTCCGTGGAGCCGATGTCCCGACGTGGAGAACAGGCCCAGCGTCGCGATGTTCTGGTCCGTAATGCCGAGCGGTGGCCGCCGGAGTGGCGTAAGATCCCGGCCGTCCGACTGTCGCCGCGACCAATTGGGGAACCGCAACGGCGTCCGGGCAGCGGCGTGACAGGGTGACGTCCCGGACATGGCCCGTGACTATGCGCCACGTGTGATAGAGTCTCAAACGGTAAACCGTTGTGCCGTCGGCAACTACGCTCGCCGGCTGTCGCAGGTGATGAACCATGGGAGACGCCGTTGAACAGCAATCGGCGGAACCTGGCTGGCGTCGCTCGAGCCCGATGACGAGGCCGTCATGACCTTCGGAGAAGCGTGTCGGAACATCCGGCTCGCCCGGAACCTGTCGCAGGTCCAGGTCGCCGAGGCCGCCGACATCCACCAGTCACGTGTGTCGGAGATCGAGCGGGACTCCTACTCGCCAGGTCTGGACCAGGCTCGGAAGCTCGCCGGTGGCCTCGGCGTCAACCTCAGCGACGTCATCGCCATCTGCGAAGGGCTGCTGACGGTCGAGGAGCTCGTGTCAGCCGTCAGCGGTCCTGGCGGTGAGAGCTTCGTCGCCAGGCGCCGCAGATCGCAGCGGCCCGGGAAGGAGATGGCCGAGCGGGCGCAGAAGCTGGGCTACGAGGTGCTGCGGGTCGTCGACACCGTGATGCAGGCGAAGCTGGAACCCGAGACGCGCGGGCGACGGCCAGGTCCAAAGCCGAAGGGGTAGGGCGAGGGCACCATCACCAGCTTCGCGCCGCGGGGCGCCGGCCTGGTGTTGCTCAATCAAGAGAACGGATCGAACGGCAAACGCCCGCTGCAGCGAAGGTGTTCGGGGACAACGGGTTGGCTGCGGCCGCGTTCCCCGCAGGTGCAACCGTGGTTCCCCGGAGGTGCGTGGTTCATTCCCCGGAGGTGCGGCGTGTCTTCCTCGGAGGTGCATTGGTCGCCGCCATACGTGTCCCTCTCGTGGAGGGAACCCCTCAGCCGGACTCCTGACGCTAACCATGCCCCCTGCATCCACCCTGCATCCACGGATGGGCGGAACGCCACCGAGTGGGAAGAAAGCCGTAGCCGTTGGTGCCTGGTTCGATTGTCTTTGTTCTTGGTGCGCGCTGGTGGATTCGAACCACCGACCCCCGCCGTGTGAAGGCGGTGCTCTACCGCTGAGCCAAGCGCGCACCCTGCAGGCTGGTGCTCGCCGCCGGTGGCATCGCGTGCCCCCGCGGCGAACGGAGATTCTACCTTTACCGCGCCAGCCTCCGCAACACGCCCGGACGCAGG
>JBDIBB010000013.1:0-51727 GCA_039812685.1 Vicinamibacteraceae bacterium | reverse complement strand
GCATCCGCCTCGCGCCACGCACGCGGCGCTCACTCGTTCAGGTGCACGAACTCGAAGCCGAACCGGCCCTTCACGCAGAGGTTCCCGCGGGTGACGTCGTTGTCGAACGGCGAGGTGATCTTCACGATCCGGCGGTCCTGTACGTGCACGGTGAGAACGCAGCCCACGCCGCAGTAAGGACAGATGGTGTCGGCCGTGGTCTGCGCCTCCGGCCTCCACGCGCCGGCCTGCCGCAGGTCGTATTCGTGCTTCACCATCAGCGCGCCGGTGGGACAGACCGCCACGCAGTTGCCGCAGTAGACGCAGGCCGACTCCGGCAGCGCCACGTCGAGCTCCGTGGAGATGCGGGCGTCGAAGCCGCGCCCGGCCGCGGCAATCGCGAAGGTGTGCTGCGCGTCGGTTCCGCAGGCCTCCACGCACCGGTAGCACAGCACGCACTTCGAGTAGTCGCGCATGTAGAGGTCGTTGTCGATCTTCGGCGCCTGCCTCACCATGGCACACCCGGATCCGAACCGCGACGGGTCGGCGCCATATTCGCGCAGCAGCGGCTCGAGGGTGGGCGCAGTGGAGAGATCCACAGACGAGGCCAGCAGCTCGAGGACGAGCTTGCGCGACAGGTCGACGCGCGGCGACCGGGTGCGGACCACCATGCCGGGCTCGAGCGCGCGCGAACAGGCCGGCGCCAGCGTGCGCGCGCCCTCCACCTCCACCACGCACACGCGACAGGCGCTGGTCGGCGTCAGCGTCTCGAGGTAGCACAGCGTCGGCACCTCGATGCCGGCCTGGCGGCACGCCTGGAGGATGGTGGAGCCGGCGGGCGCCTCGACGCTGCGGCCGTCGATGGTGACGGGCACGAGCGGCGGCGCGGCCGGCGCCGGCGGAACCGGAGCCGTCGTCGGCGCAGGCGGCAGGCGGAGCCAGATGGGCTCGCTCACGATTCACTCCCCACCTTTCGCGGGGCCCTGGATCAGGCCAAGGCGTATGGCCGATTCGATGGCCGATGAGGCCGCCTGCCCGAGGCCGCAGATCGAGGCGTCCTTCATGGCCGCCGACAGCTCCCCGAACGTGGCCGAGGCCGCCGGTGCCGGCAGCGCGGGCAGCAGTTCCACCTGGCGCTGCGTGCCGACCCGGCACGGCACGCACTGGCCGCACGACTCGTGGCGGAAGAACTCGGCGATGCGCCGCAGGATGTCGTCCATGTCGGCCGTTTCGTCGAAGACCACGACCGCGCCCGACCCCAGCGTCGCGCCGGCCGCGCGCGTGTCCTCGAAGGTGAGCGGCAGGTCGAGGTTGCCGGCGTCGATGAAGTGGCCAGACGCGCCGCCGAGCAGCACGGCCTGCACGGCGCGCCCACCGGCCACGCCGCCCGCCAGGCCGATCAGCTCGCGCAGCGTCGCGCCCATCGGCACTTCGTAGAGCCCCGGGCGCGCGACATGGCCCGACAGGCTGAAGAGCCGCGTGCCGGTGGAGGCCCGCGTCCCGACGCGCGCCCACGCCGCCCCGCCATCGATGAGGATGTCGAGGACGTTGGCCAGCGTCTCGACGTTGTTCACCACCGTGGGCTTGCCGAACAGGCCGGCCTCGACGGGGAACGGCGGCTTCTGCCGCGGCTCGCCCCGCCGGCCCTCGATCGAGTTGAACAGGGCCGTCTCCTCGCCGCAGATGTAGGCCCCGCCGCCACGGCGGATCTCGATGTCGAAGGCCTGATCCGATCCCATGACGCCGGCGCCCAGCAGCCCGGCGTCGCGCGCCTGCGCGATGGCCGCGGCCAGGCGCGCCTCGGCCAGCGGGTACTCACCGCGGACGTAGAGGAACCCCCGGGCCGCGCCGGTCGCGAGCCCGCAGATGGTCATCGCCTCCACGACGGCGAACGGATCCCGCTCCAGCAGCACGCGGTCCTTGAACGTCCCCGGCTCGCTCTCGTCGGCGTTGCAGACCACGTAGCGGGGCGTGGCGGGCTGCTGGCGGACGGCGTTCCACTTCTGCCCGGTGGGAAACGCCGCGCCGCCACGGCCGAGCAGCCTCGACGCCACCACCTCGGCGATGGTGCGCTCGGGCCCGATCCCGATGGCCCGCGCCAGCGCGCGGTACCCGCCGTGCTCGCGATAGCTCTCCAGCCGCGTGGGATCCACGCGGCCGACCCGCGCGAGCAGCCGCGGCAGCCCGAGGCTCCCCAGCGCGGGCTGCCGGCCAGCCGGCTCGGCGGCGCCGGTCAGCGTCTCGACGATGGCGGAGGCGTCCGCGGCGGGAACCAGCACGCAGCGCTCGGGCGCGGTGCCGGCGCGCGTGATGAGCGCGGCGGGCCCCGCGTCGCATTGGCCCAGGCACGGCGAGCGCTGCCAGCCGGCGGACGGCACGTCGCTGGGCGCGGCTCCAGCCGCGCTGTCCCCGTCGATTGCGTCCGCGGCCGACGGGCTGCCGCCCGACAGCGGCGGCCCGAGCCGCGTCTCCAGCTCGCGACACACCTGCTCGGCGCCGCGCAGCCGGCACGCGATGTCGTCGCACACGTGCGCCACGGCGGCGGGCCGCGGCCCGGTGGCCAGCAGGTGGTAGAAGGTGAGCACGGCCCACGCCTCGGCGGGCGGGACCGACAGGCGCCGGCAGACGTAGTTCATCGCGCCGCGCGAGATCCAGCCCACGCGGTCCTGCACGGCGTGGAACGCCGGCAGCAGCAGATCGCGGTCGCTGGCGGCGGTCCGCCCGCCGACGGCTGTCCGCCCGTCGCGCGCGACGTCGCGCACGCCGCCTTCCCAGCCCGACTCGGGCGGGCCGAGCAGCGCATCGACGGCCGCGCGCTCGTCCTCGGTGGGTTCGCCACCGGTAATGTGCAGGTCCACGGCGTCCCCTGGTTAGCTCGTTGTGACCGCCGGCGAGGCCTTCTCGATGCGGATGGCGGTCGCCTTGAACTCGGCCGTGCCGGCCCTCGGATCGGTGACGTCGATCGTCAGCCGGTTGGTGGGCACCTGACCGGGATAGTGGAGCGTCATGAACGCCAGGCCCGGCCTCAGCCCGACGTCGATGTACGCCGGCGCCAGCACCTCGCCCCGGCGCGACACGACACGCACCAGATCGCCGGACGCGATGCCGTAGTGCCGCGCGTCCTCCGGCGAGAGGTCGATCGTGCCGCCGCGGCGAATCGGCGAGGCGTACAGCGACGACTGCACGCCGGTGTTGTATTCCTCCAGGCGCCGCCCGGTGGTGAGCCGGATCGGGTACTCCTCGGTGAGCGCTTCCGCCGAACCCCGGTAGTCGACGACGTTGAAGGGCGCGCGCGGGCCGACGATGGGCCGCTCCCAGAGCCGGGCGTGGAGGAACGCCTCGCCCGGGTGCGACTCGTCGTAGCAGGGCCAGCTCAGCCCGTGATGCTCGTCCAGGCGCGCGTAGCGCATGCCGGCGTGCAGCGGCGAGAGGGATCGCAGCTCGTCCCACACGGCTTCGGGATCGGGCGTGCCCCACTCGTGTCCCAGCGCGCGGGCCATGTCGAAGACGATCGCCAGGTCGTCACGCGCCCCCTCGGGCGGATCCAGCGTGCGCCGGCAGCGCTGCACGCGCCGTTCGCTCGAGGTGACGGTGCCGCCGCACTCGAAGGTGCCGACCGCGGCGGGCAGCACCACGTTGGCCAGCGCCGCCGTGTCGGTGATGAACAGGTCCTGGACGACGAGGAACTCGAGGTCGCCCATCAGCCGCGCCACGCGCTGCTGGTCGGCTTCCGACTGCACCGGGTTCTCGCCGATGACGTACACGGCCTTCAACTCACCGCGCTCCATCGCGTCGAACATCGCCGACAGGTGCCAGCCGCGCGTGGGCGGGATGCTGACGCCCCAGGCCCGCTCGAACTTCCGGCGGGCCTCCTGATCCTCGACGTGCTGGAAGCCGGGCAGCCGGTCCGGCAGCGCGCCCATGTCGCCGCCGCCCTGCACGTTGTTCTGGCCGCGCAGCGGGTTCATGCCGCTGCCCCATCGCCCCACGTGCCCGGTGAGCAGGACGATGTTCACCATCGACAGCACGTTCTCCACCGCGTGGTGGTGCTCGGTGACGCCGAGCGTCCAGCAGAGCATCGCCCGCTCCGCGGTGGCGTACTCGTGCGCGATCCGGCGAATCACGCCGGCCGGCACGCCCGTGATGGCCGACGCCCGCTCGAGCGTCCACGACTCGACCGCGGAGCGGTAGGCCTCGAACCCCTCGGTGGCGTGGGTGACGAACTCCGCGTTGACGAGGCCGGCGGCGATGATCTCCCGTCCGATCGCGTTGGCGAGCGCCACGTCGGTGCCCACGTCGAGGCCCGCCCACACATCGGCCCATTGAGCCGAGGTGGTGCGCCGCGGGTCGATGGCAAACAGCCGCGCGCCGCGCTTCAGGCCCTTCAGCACGTGGTGGAAGAAGATCGGGTGCGTCTCCCGGGCGTTGGATCCCCACAGGAGGATGCAGTCGGTCTCCTCCACCTCCCGGTAGGAGCTGGTCCCGCCGCCCATCCCGAACACCATCGCCAGACCGGCGACGCTCGGGGCGTGTCAGGTGCGGTTGCAACTGTCGACGTTGTTGGACCCCATCACGACGCGGGCGAACTTCTGCGCGGCGAAGTTCAGCTCGTTCGTGCTCTTCGAGCAGCTGAAGAGCCCGAACGCCTGCCCGCCGTACGCGTCGCGCACGCGGCGCAGGCCGCCGGCCGCCTTCGCAAGCGCCTCGTCCCAGGTGGCGGGACGGAGCGGCGCGCCGCGCTCGTCCCTGACATACGGCACGGTGATTCGCTGCATGGGTGGGAATTTACACGACCGCGACCGGGAAAGCTACGGCAGGCCGTGCTCACGCCCGCCGGCGCCGCGCACGGGGGGCCATGAGCGATCGGAGGACCGCGAGGTTCCTTTCGTCGTACGCGTCGATGGCCGCGGGCGGTGCCGGCCGGCCGCGCCCGGCAGCCTTCGGCGTCTCCAGCAGCACCGGCAGCCCCGCGATCCGCCGGTCGTTGACGATGTGGCGGAACCCCTCGAGACCGACGAACCCCTCGCCGATGTGCGCGTGCCGGTCGACGCGGCTTCCGCACGGCTTCCTCGAATCGTTGGCGTGCACCACCCTGAGCCGGTCGAAGCCAATCACCCGGTCGAAGGCCCTGAAGGTGGCGAGCACGCCAGCCTTCGACGCGATGTCGTAGCCGGCCGCGAGCAGGTGACAGGTGTCGAGGCAGACGCCCACGCGCCGGTGTCCGTTGACGCGACCGAGGATCGCCGCGATCTCCTCGAAGCTGGACCCGAGCGACGAACCCTGCCCCGCGGTCTGCTCCAGCAGAACCATCGTCGTGCCGCGACCTCGCGCGGCGAGCAGTCCGGCGAGCGCGTCACCGACCAGATCGAGCCCGCCGGCCACATCGCCATGGGTCGAGGCGCCGGGGTGCAGCACGACACCCAGCAGGCCGAGCGCCTCGGCCCGATCGATCTCGTCGCCCATCGCGTCGAGCGATCGCTGGCGCAGCGCGCGGTCTCTCGCCGCGAGGTTGATCAGGTAACTGGCGTGCGAGACGACGGGCGCGATGCGGCTCTCCTCCACGCGGCGGCGGAAGGTGCGGACCTCGTCGGGACCGAGCGGGCGCCCGCGCCACTGGCTGGCGTTCTTCGTGAAGATCTGCAGCGCGTCGCAGCCGTGCGCGGCCGCGCGGTCGACGGCGAGCGGCAGCCCGCCGGCAATCGACATGTGGGCGCCGAAACGGGGGCCGGCCATCAGGGGAGCATACGGCGCGGCGCGCGCCGGATGCCACCCGACAACGGCGTCACGCTTCTCACGGCCGCGGCCTGTGCCCTCAGAAGCGCTTGGTGAGCGCCACCTTCGCCGCCGCGCGCTGGCCCAGGCTGCGGAAGCCGGCCCGTGCCGGATCCAGCGGGTCGTAGTCGTCGATCCAGTTCTGCGTGAAGACGATGAACACGTCGTTGCCGGGCGTCACGGTCCAGCGGAAGCGTGACTGCCAGCCCAGCATGCGGCTCACCGAGTCGTACTGGACGTTGTTCACCAGGTAGATGAACGGGGTGAACTGGTTGTCGGCGACGACCCGGATCAGGGTTGTGCTGAAGCTGCCCTCGGCCAGGTCCAGCGTGTTGTACTCGACGCTGGCGTTCACGCGGACACCTCGCCGCGGCCGGACGTCCAGTTCGATCTCGTACTCGCGCCGCGATCCGGAGAAGAACGTGCCCCACTCGACGCGCGGCCGCAGCGCGATCATCCGCCGGCTGGCCGTGCCCGCCCACATGCTCCAGCGCGTGAAACGGTAGTCGCTGCCGCCGGGCAGCACCACGCCCTCGGCGATCCCGAAGTCGTCGCGCAGCCGCTCGTAGCCTGGGCTGACGTTGAACTCGAAGGTGTCGCCGCTGTGCATCTCCAGCCGGAAGAGCTGGAGGTTGCCGCCGGCCGACTCCATCCGGTTCCGCATGTCGGTGAGGAAGAACGGGTCGGCGCCGAAACCGAAACGGCGGATGAAGGAGTGCCGCGTCTGCGGCCGGGGATTCCAGCGGATCCTCGGGTTGTAGCGGCGGTAGTCGTTGCGGGGCGTGAAGCCGATGGCCGGGTCGTAATTCCTCTGCACCGCCTCGACGTTCGCGCTCATCTCCCACACATCGTTCGGGTAGTTGAGCCGCAGGCCCCAGGCCGCGCCGTCGCCGGCATCGTTCAGCGTGGTGTTGGCAACCCAGTAGCCGGTGAACTCCAGGTTGCGGTCGCCCAGGAAGCCCGCCGTCGCCAGCCGCAGGTCTGCCCCGAAGGTCTGCTGCGCGGGCGCGTCGAGCCCGGCGTCCTCGTGCGCCGCCCGCGCGGTGTAGATGGCCCCGAGGTAGGACTGCCGCAGGATGCGCCGGCGCCAGCGCCCCACGATGAAGTCCTCGCCCGGCGCGGCCTGGTCTTCCCCGGTGCGCACGTAGAGGGCGCCCACGTCGTTGGCGCCGGCCTGCCCGGTCAGTTTTCCCCCGGCGACGATGCGTTGCGGCACGCCAGCCACCAGGCCGATGCGGCGCGAGAAGAACGCCGGGATCGGGAAGTCGAAGAACGTCGCCCCGTCGAGGAAGAAGGTGCGCCGCTCGGGGAAGAACAGCGGGAAGCGCGTGAGGTTCACGCGCCGCTGATCCACCTCGGTCTCGGCGAAGTCGGTGTTGAGCGTGCCGACCGCGCGCAGGCTGGGCGTGATGTTGTAGGCGAGGTCGAGCCCCGCGTCGCCTTCGCCCGTCGTCGTCGCGCCGCCTGGCGTGTCGAGGTAGCCGGCGAGGTAGGGCTTCACCTCGAACCCGTTGCCGGGGCTCACGTCCTCGATCCCGACCAGCAGCCCGGCGTTGGCCATGCGCCGTAGCCCCTGATTGCGCTGATGGCCCGACCAGAGCAGCTCTTCCTGCTTGCGCCGCACGGTCCGCTGGAAGTTGACGCCCCAGGCCGGCGCCTTCGGGTCGAAGGCGAGCGTGCGGAAGGGGATGTCGACCTCGATCACCCAGCCGATCTCGCTGCGCCGCACGCGGGCGTTCCAGATCCCGTCCCACTCGCGGTTGGTGGAACCGCCCGGCCCCATCAGCGCGTCGGCCATCAGGCCCGCGGGGTTCATCTCGAAGAAATAGCCGGTCTGCTGGTTCAGGAACGTGTCCATCGTCCACATGAACCGGTCGTCGGCGCTCAGGAACTCGTCGCGCTTGCTGGTGCTGCCGGCCAGCTTGTCGGGCTCCGAGTCGAAGCAGATGACGGCCATGTAGAGGTGCTCGCGGTCGAAGGCGAAGCGGACCTCGGTCCGCTCGGTCGGCTCGGCGCCGAGCACCGGATCCTGCTGGACGAACTCGCCGCCGTGCTGCGCGCGCCGCCACACGGGCTCGTCGAGGATGCCATCGAGCACGATGCGCTCGTCGGGGCGCAGGCGTTCGGCCCGGATGATGCGGCGGCCCGAGTCGAGCGGGTTCTGGACCGGCTGGCCCTGCTGGGCCGTGGCCGGCGTGACCGCGAGGCCGGTGATGAACACCGCCGCGACGATGAAGGCCAGACGCTGCATTCCACTCCCGGGGTTATGGCGGGCGCGACGGTGCCCGCGGATGGGGGCGGCCGATCGCACCAACCTCATCGGTGCCCGGCACGCACGCGCTGCCGGCCGGCGCTCCTCGTGAAGGATCGGAGCCTATCGTACCCGGGCGCAGGAGGCACGCCATGGCGACGTCAACCGAGGGAATCAGCCTTCGGGCCGGGTCCAGCCGGTCGCGATGCCACCCTCGGGGCAAGGCCGGATCCGCACGGCCGGCGCGTGACGCCGTCCGGACACACGATTCCCGCGTCCGGCCTGGCCCGCGGCCGATGGATCGCGGCGCGGGCGCCGCCGCTCATCACGCGGCGGCCGAGCGGCTGGCGGCACGGGGCCCGCGGACGCTGAGGACCGGGCACACGGCCCCGCGAATCACGTGCTGCGTCGTCGAGCCGAAGAACGCGAGTCGGACGCCGGCGCGCCCCTGGGCGCCCATGACGATGAGGCTGGCCGCCTGATCGCTCGCGGCCTCGAGCACGCGCTCGTAGGGCCGGCCGTGCGCGACCAGTGCCTCCGCGCGGCACCAGTCGCGGGCCGCGGCTGGGATCAGCGCCTCCAGGCGCTCGAGGGCCTCGTCGTGCAGCACCCGATGGTAGCGGGCCAGCTCCGGGCTCGCGCCCGCCAGCGCCGCCTGATCGAGGAACCACTCCACGACGTGGAGCAGGACGAGGCGCGCGTTCACCTGCTGGGCGAACGACAGCGCGTAGTCGACGGCGGCCAGCGACGCCGGCGAGAAGTCGACCGGGCACAGGATGGTCGTCCAGTCGGCCGGCGAGGCGGCCGGCGACGTGGCGGCGCGCGGGACCGTCAGCACTGGGCAGGCGGCCACGCGCAGGATCCGCTCGGTCACCGAGCCGAGCAGCCATCGCTCGTACCCGCGCCTGCCGTGGGTGCCGACGACGATCAGATCCGCGGCCGCCGCCTCAGCCAGCTCGCGGATCCTGGAGGCCACGTCGCCCTCGCGCAGCACGAGGTCGACGGGCACGTCGCGCTCGCGCAGCGGCGCCGCCAGGGCCTGCAGATCGTTCAGGAGCTCGCCGCGGCCGTCGCCGTCGAGGATCCCGCCGCGGGCGTGCGGGAAGATCTTCTCCAGACCGGGCGGCACCGCGAACACGTGCAGGGCGAGCACCTTCGCGCCGTACCATCGGGCGATGGTCCCGGCGTGATCGAGAGCCCTCTGGGAGAACTCCGAGAAGTCGACCGGACACAGGATGCGCTCGATGCTCATCATCATGACGACCTGCCTGCTCCTGGGGACATGCGCCTGCGGATCACGCGGGCACGGCGCTTCCTAGCATACGTCCCGCGGGGCGATCCCGCATCGGCCGAGGCCCCGCACGCCGCCCGCCGCGCACTACAATGCGCCCGTGACCGATCCAGCCGACCGCGGGTTCCTCCGCCGGTACGCCTGGCTGTCGATCGGGGCCGCGCTGAGCACCATGGCCCTGAAGACGGTGGCGTACCTGCTGACGAACTCGGTCGGCCTGCTCTCGGACGCCTTCGAGTCCATCGTCAACCTCGTCGGTGCGGTCATGGCGCTGTGGATGCTGACCATCGCGGCGCGCGCCGCCGACGAGGATCACGCCTACGGCCACGGCAAGGCCGAGTATTTCTCCAGCGGCGTGGAGGGCACCCTGATCATCGTCGCGGCGATCGGGATCGCGAGCGTTGCGGTCCGGCGCCTGCTGGCGCCCCGGCCGGTCGAGGAACTCGGCACCGGCCTGGCGGTGTCGCTCGGCGCGTCGGTGCTGAACCTGGCGGCGGCGTTCGTCATCCGCGCCGCCGGGCGGCGTCATCATTCCATCACGCTGCGCGCCAACGCCGAACACCTGCTGGCCGACGTCTGGACCTCGGGCGGCGTCCTGCTCGCGCTGGCCGCCGTGTATGCGACCGGCTGGGAGCGTCTGGATCCCCTTGTCGGCCTGGCGGTGGCCGCCCATATCGGGGTGGCCGGCGCCCGCATCGCCGGCGACTCGGTGCGCGGGCTGATGGACTCGTCGCTGCCGCCTGCCGACCGCCAGCGCGTCCAGGACATCCTCGACCGGCTCGCCCGCGACGGCATCCACTACCACGCGCTGCGCACCCGGCAGTCGGGCGCGCGCCAGTTCGTGTCGGTGCACGTGCTGGTGCCGGGCGACTGGACGGTGCAGATGGGACACGACCTGCTCGAGCGCATCGAGGCCGCCATTCGCGCCGTGCTGCCCGCGGCCACGGTGTTCACCCACCTGGAACCGCTGCACGACCCGCTGTCGTTCGAGGACCAGCACCTCGATCGCCGCCCGGCCCCCCCGCGTCGGACGCCCTGACGCGGAGCCGCGCCGGGCGGAGTGGACGCGGCCCCGCCGCTCGTCGTACCCTCACCCCCGGCGAGACCCCCACGAGGGCGGGCACATGCTCCAGCGTGCCGTGGCGCAAGGCGACCGCTTTCCCGAGAGGGCACTCATGGACACCACCAGGCCGAGGGCGACCACCCCTGAAGCTCCCGTGGCGAACACGGTACTCGAACAGGCGAACACGGTCTTCAAGACAGCCTGGAAGCAGATCCGGGCGGACGTGGAATCGGGCACGGCGCGCCTGCCGCGCGAGATCATCTGGCTGGGCGGCGCGCCCGGCGCCGGCAAGGGCACGAACACGCCGTTCATCCTGCGCGAGCGCGGCATCGTCGCGCCGCCGATCGTCACCAGCGACCTGCTGAACGCGCCCGAGATGCAGCGCATCAAGGCAACCGGCAACCTGGTGGGCGACGCCGACGTCGTGCGACTGCTGTTCGAGCGGCTCGTCGATCCGATCAACACCACGGGTGTGGTCGTCGACGGCTTCCCGCGCACGCGCATCCAGGTGGAGTGCGTGAAGCTGCTCTACCGGAAGATGCTCGACCTGCGCGCGGCGAACCGCGACACGCCGCTCGCGCCCTTCTTCCCGAAGCCGATGTTCCAGATCGTCGTGCTCTACGTGGAAGAGAAGCAGTCGATCGAACGCCAGCTCAAGCGCGGCCGCGAGATCATCGCGCACAACGAGCGCGTGCGCGAGACCGGCGTCGGGACGCTGCTCGAGGAACGCGCCACCGACCTCAACGAGGAGTCGTGCCGGAAGCGCTACCGCGTGTTCATGGAGCAGACCTACCACGTGCTCCAGAGCTTCAAGGAAGTCTTCCACTTCCACATCATCAACGCGCAGGGCGACGTCGCGTCGGTCGAGCGCGCCATCATGCGCGAGTTCCGGTACCAGAGTTCGCTCGAACTCGACGAGGAGACCTTCGACACGATCCGCAGGATCCCGCTCGTCAGCGAGATCGTGGTCGCGGCGCGCCAGCGGCTGGTCGAGCGGCTCGAGAGCTACCAGCGCGACTCCACCGATCTCTTCCAGCGCGTGGTCACCGTCATCAAGACGGAGTTCGTGCCCGCACTCGTGCTGCACGCGATGACCGGCCTCACGAAGCTCGCCAGTGAGAACGAGATCTTCGACGACCCGCAGGCGCTGGCGATGCTGGTCGACGTGCTCAACGAACGGGGCTACCGGACGTGCGCCATCGTCGAACAGCGCGACGTGCCGACTCACGTGGATCTGTCGACCGGTGAGGTGAAGACCGTCAGGAAGCTGCGCTACCGCTTCGAGATCCGCTTCGAGGGCTCGCGCATCCGCCGCGGCGTCTGAGCCCGGGTCTCGCGGCGCGCGGCTCCGATCGCGCCCAGGGCGCGGCACGCGAAGGCGGCCGGCGGCCGCGCGCCGGCTATTGCCCGCGGCCGTATTTCCTCATTGCCTCCATCAGTCGGTCGCGCGGCAGCGCGCTGACGCGCAGCGTGTTGGCGCCGACCATGGTGTCGGCGGCGAGCAGCGCGTTGAGGATGGCCTCCTCCGTCGCCTGCACGGTGGCCTGGAAGAGCGCGCTGATGCGGGCGTTGGGCAGCATCTCGAGCCGCACGACGCCCTGGCCGGCCGCCGCCTGCGGGTTGGCGGTCGAGAACGCGAGGAAGATGTCGCCCGACCCGTTGCCGCCGAAGCCGCCGGTCCGGCCGATCCCCAGCGACACGCGCGTGGCGATCCGCTTCAACTGGTGCGGGAGCAGCGGCGCGTCGGTCGCGACGATGACGATGATGGAGCCGTCGCCGGCGGCCTCCTCGCGCGCGGGCGGCGACGGCTGATCGCAGCGCCGGCCCTGCCAGCCATCGGCCACGGCCGCCTCCCGGCACGGCAGCAGGTCCGTGATCTCGAGCCCGACGGGGACGCCGGCCACCCGGAAGTCGGCGCGGGCGCCGTAGTTGCACTGCACCAGCACGCCCACCGTGTAGCCGCCCGCCTCGGCGGCCAGCACGCGCGAGGCGGTGCCGATGCCGCCCTTGAACTGGTGGCAGACCATGCCCGTGCCCCCGCCGACGTTGCCCTCGGCGACGGGCCCGCCGGTGGCGCTCTCGAGCGCCCGCAGCACGTGTCCGGGCTTCACGTGGAACCCGTTGATGTCGTTCAGCCCGCCGTCGTAGGTCTCGGCCACGACGGGCAGGCCCCACGGCTGCAGGCCCGGCCTGGTGACCTGCCACTGGAGGATCGCATCGCGCACCACGCCCACGCTGTGCGTGTTCGTGATGGCCACCGGCCCCTCGAGCAGGCCGCCTTCCTCGAGCCACGTGGTGCCGGTCATCTCGCCGTTGCCGTTGAGCGTGAACCAGGCGCCGAAGACGGGATCCGTGCCCGCGCGGCCACGGGGGTGCACGACGGTGACGCCCGTCCTCACCGGCCCCTGGCCCACCACCAGCGCGCCTTCGCCCTCCACGATCGTGGCGTGCCCCACCTCGACGCCGGCGACGTCTGTGATGGCGTCGATCGGCCCGGGGGTGCCGCCGATGTGGCGGCTGAGGCCCAGCTCGCGCGCCCGCGGCCTGGGACCGGGATCGGATTGCGCCACGGCGCGCTGGTGGGCAACCGCCAGCGCAAGGCACACGAGGGGACCGACGACGAACACCCGACGGGACATCGCACCTCCCAGCCTGGAACGCCGGCGAGTATAGCGCCGGGCCCCGCGCGCCCGCCGCCGACAGGTTCCGCCGTGCGATTACGGCAGCAGCTTGCGCGCCTTCGCCTGCGCCTCGAGTTCGTCGCGGAACTGCGGCGCCGCGATCGCGATCAGCGCCTCGGCCCGCTCGCGCAGGTTCTTGCCGAAGAGGTGCGCGACCCCGTGCTCGGTCACGACGTAGTGGACGTCGGCGCGGCTGGTCACCACGCCCGCGCCCGGCTTCAGCGTCGACACGATCCGCGACTGCGTGCCCTTCCTGGCCGTCGCCTGCACGGCAATCACCGGCTTGCCGCCCTTCGAGTGCGCGGCGGCGCGGATGAAGTCCACCTGACCGCCGAAGCCGGAGTAGATGTAGGTGCCGATCGAGTCGGAGCACACCTGTCCGGTGAGGTCGACCTCGATGGCCGAGTTGATGGCGACGAGCCGGTCGTTGCGGCACGCGATGCGCGGGTCGTTGACGTACTCGACCGGGTGCGCCTCGATCATCGGGTTGTTGTCGAGGAACCGGTACAGCTCGGCGCTGCCGAGCGCGAAGGTGACGATGGCCTTGCCGGGATGGATGGACTTGGCGTTGCCGGTGATGATGCCCCGCTCGATCGCCCGCATCGCGCCATCGGAGATCATCTCGGTGTGGATGCCGATGTCGCTGCGGCCATCGAGCATCTCGTAGACGGCATCGGGGATGCCGCCGATGCCCATCTGCATCGTCGCGCCGTCCTCGATCAGCTCGAGGATGTGCCTGCCGATCGCCCGCTCGACGTCGGAAATGGTCCTGGCCCCGAGCGTCGGCAGATCCTCGGTGTGCTCGACGATGGCCGAGACGCGGCTGACGTGGACGAAGCTGTCGCCGAGGATGCGCGGCATCCGCTCGTTGACCTGCGCGACGACCTTCTTCGCCAGCCGCGTCGCGCTCTTGGAGGCGAGCACCTCGACGCCCAGGCTCATGAAGCCGTGCGAGTCGGGCGGCGACACCATGATCATCGCCACGTCGATCGGGAAGATGCGGTCCTCGAACAGCCTGGGGATCTGGTGCAGGAACACCGGCACGTAGTCGGCGCGTCCCTCGTTGACGGCGGCGCGATCGGCCGGCCCGACGAACATCGAATGATGGCGGAAGCTCCTCTCCATGCCCGGCGCCGACAGCGGGTCGTCGCCGATGAGCAGCACGTGCCCGAGGCGGACGTCGGTGAGTTCGGGCGCGCGGCGCGCGAGCGCGTTCACCAGCGCGCGCGGGATGGCGGCGTTGCCGCCGTAGTAGACGCGATCGCCGCTGCTGACGGCCTTGACCGCCTCGTCGGCGGTGCAGAGCTTCGACTTGTAGGCGTCGAGCCACGTCATCGGTCGGCCCTCCCTCCGAGGAGCGCGGCCAGCGATTCGCAGGGCGAGCCGAGGTGACTGGCCACCGCCTGGTGCACCAGCGCGCCCTCGTAGGCGTAGACACCAGCCGTGAGCCCGCGGTCGGCGGCGAGCGCCGCCTCGAGGCCCCCACCGGCGATCTGGAGGATGTACGGCAACGCCGCATCCGAGAGCACGCGCGAGGCGGTGCGCGAGATGTTCGAGCTCATGTTCGGCACGCAGTAGTGCACCACGCGGTGCACCGTGAAGGTGGGGTCGTCGAGGGTGGTGGGCCGGCTCGTCTCCACGCAGCCGCCCTGGTCGATCGAGACGTCGACGATCACGCTGCCCGGGCGCATCGTCCTGACCAGATCCTCGGTGACGAGGAACGGCGCGCGCCCGCCCGGGATGAGCACGGCGCCAATCACCACGTCGGCGATCTTCAGGAAGCGCGCGAGCTGGGCCTGGTCGATCAGCGCCGTGTCGATCAACCCCATCACCCGGCGGTGCAGGCGCTGGAGCTTGCGCAGGTCGACGTCCATCACGATCACGTTGGCGCCGCTGCTGACGGCCTGGCGGGCGGCGGCCGCTCCCACGGTCCCCGCCCCGAGAATCACCACCGTCGGGGCCGGCACGCCGGGCATGTTGCCGAGCAGCACGCCGCGGCCGCCCGACGAGATCTGCAGCAGGTGCGCGGCCTCGTGGATGGCCATCTGCCCGGCCAGATCGCTCATCGGCACGAGAATCGGACGGTTGCCCGCCTCGTCCTCGATGATCTCGTAGCCGATCAGCGTGGCGCGGGTCTTCTTCAGCTTCTCGAACACGCCGCGCGGCGCGATGGCCAGGTGGTGGAAGCCGCAGATGACGAGGCCGGGCTTCACCAGGTCGAGCTCGTCGAGGCCCAGCATGTTCACCTGGCACACCAGGTCGGCGCGCTTGAAGACCTCCTCGGCGTCGTAGACCACGTCGGCGCCCGCCGCGGCGTAATCGTGGTCGGTGAAGTGCGCGGCCGCGCCGGCGCCCGCCTGCACGACCACGTGGTGTCCGTGCCTCGCCAGCCCGGCCACGCCGAACGGCGTGAGCCCGACACGGTATTCGAGGCGCTGTGTCTCACGGGGAATTCCGATGATCACGTGGTGACCTCCTCGGCAATCGACGGCCTGCCTGATCGGGAGAGGCGGAGTCCGCGCGGTCGCGGACCGCGGAAACCGGGGACGGGCATGACGAGAGGGCTGGCCGGAGCCGGCCGGAACGGGCGGTACCGCACCGGCACGCGCGATGGAGATGTTCGGCCGCGACCCCGCCCGCTGTCAAACCAGCCGGCCACCCGGCTCCCGGCGCGGCCGACGCCGGGGGGACAGGCGCCTATCGGATCGTCCTGGCGCCCGGACCGCGCGGCGGACGGCCGGGACGCTCGGCCGTGATCCGGCCGCCGGCGACCACCGTGCGGCCATTGACCAGCACGTACTTCACCCCGACCGAGTAGTGGTTGGGATCCTCGAAGGTGGCCACGTCGCGGATGGTGGCCGTGTCGAACACCGTGACGTCGGCGGCCATCCCGGGACGCAACAGGCCGCGATCCAGCAGGCCGACGCGCGCGGCGGGACGGGAGGTCATCTTGCGAACGGCCTCCTCGAGCGTGAGCAACCCCTCCTCGCGCACGTAATGGCCCAGGATCCGGGCAAACGTCCCCCATGCCCTCGGGTGCGACCGCGATGCCGACAGCGGGCCGTCCTCGGCGCGGGCGCCCGAGTCGGTGTCGAATGACACCAGCGGGTGCGCCAGCGCCGCCCGCACGTCGTCCTCGCGCATGATCGCGATGATGCAGGCGGTCTCGCCGCGGTCGGCGATCACGAGATCCATCAGCGCATCGCGCGGGTCCTTGCCCATGGCCGCCCCGATCTCGGTCAGCGTCATGCCCTCGTAGCGGCGCAGGTCGGGGTTCAGCACGGCGGACACCATGACCCCGTCGCCGCCGCCCGAGCCGTACCACTGGTTCTCCCAGCCGGTGGCCGCAGGGTCGTCCATCTCGCGCCTGATGCGCTCGCGCAGCGCCGGATCCTCGAGCCGCTCGATCATCTTCGCGTCGCCGCCCTCGCGCACCCACAGCGGCAGGCAGGCGTCGAGATCGTTCGACGCGCGCGTGTAGGGATACGCATTGGCCGTCACGTCGAGGCCGCGCGCACGGGCGGCCTCGATCCGGCGCAGGACCTCCGGCATCCGCCCCCAGTTCGCGCGGTAGGCGGTCTTCAGGTGCCAGATTTCGGCCGGGATCCGGGCCTGCTCGGCCACCTGGAGCACCTCGTCGATCGACTCGAGGATGCGCCCGCTCTCCGAGCGCTGGTGCGTGAGGTAGATGCCGCCGTGGGCACGCGCCACCTTCGCCAGTTCGACGATCTCCGCCGTGCTCGCGAAGCGATCCGGGACGTACTGCAGCGAGGTGCTCAGGCCGAGCGCGCCCTGCTCCATGGCGGTGGCCACCAGCGCCTTCATCCGCTCGAGCTCGTCGGGCGTCGCGGCGCGGTCGTCGCGGCCGATCACGTAGTCGCGCACGCCGCCGGCGCCGACGAAGGTCGCGAGGTTGATCGCCGGCCGCGATCGCGTCTCCAGCCGCTCGAAGTAGCCGGCCAGCGTCCGGAAGTCGAGCACGAGCCCGTAGTGATCCCACGCGGGCCGCGCGGCCTGGATCATCCGATCGTCGACCGGCGCGATCGAGGTGCCCTCACCGGTGATCTCCGTGGTGACGCCCATCGTGATCTTGGAAGCCGCGCGGCCGTCGACGAGCACGTTGAACTCGGACTGTCCGAGCATGTCGATGAAGCCGGGCGCGACGACGAGGCCGGTGGCGTCGATGCGGGTCACCGCACGTGCAGCGGCGAGATCGCCGATGGCCGCGATGCGGTCACCCGCGATGGCGAGATCGGCGTGGAACCAGGGCGCGCCGCTCCCGTCGACGATGCGGCCGCCAGCGATGACGATGTCGAAGGCCGGGGGCGGGGCCTGGGCGGCGAGCAGCGCGAGGCTGCCCGCGGTCGCGGCCAGCAGGGCCACCGTGGCGGCGGTACGGCGAGGCGAGCGTCGTGGCGGCATGGCCGGGGATGCTAGCAGACCCGGCCGGCACCGCCGATCAGTCGTGGTGGTCGGCGGGCCTGAGCCGCTCGGCGCCGGGCAGCGTGCCGACGAGCCGCGCGGGATCGTGGATCAGCACGGGCAGGTGCTGCGGGCAGATCCAGAACGCGCGGCCGAGGTAGTCGAGGCGGATGAGCGGCGACTGCTGGTCGTCGGTTCCACAGGCGAGGCAGGTCCGGGGTGCGGGCGTGTCAGTCACCGCTCCATGGTATCGCGGGTGTCACGACGGCGGATGGCACGATTCGGAACAACCGGTCTGTGTTGCTATCATCGGGCTCCCCGGCGGCTGTCACGGGGAGAACGGACGAGATCATGCTGGACGCGGTTGCCAGGGCGAATGCGTGGCTCAACGGCTACGTCTGGGGGTTGCCCACCATCGTGCTGCTCATGGGCACCGGCCTGCTGCTCACGGTGGCCACCCGGGCCGTGCAGTTCCGCTACCTTGGCTTCGCCCTGCGTGAGGTGCTCGGCAAGATCACGCAGCGCGGCGGCGGCCAGGGCAACGTCCGGCCGTTCCAGGCCGTGGCGACGGCGCTGGCTTCCACGGTGGGCGTCGGCAACATCGCGGGCGTCGCGACCGCGATCGTGCTGGGCGGCCCGGGCGCGCTGTTCTGGCTCTGGATCTCGGGCCTGCTCGGCATGTGCACGAAGTTCGCCGAGATCGTCGTCGCGCTGTACTACCGCGAGCCGGACGCGGCGGGCACCATGCGCGGCGGCGCGATGTACATCCTCCGGAAGGGCCTCGGCCTGCCGTGGCTCGGCACCCTGTTCGCGCTGCTGACGGCGCTGGCCGCCTTCGGCATCGGCAACATGGTGCAGGCCAACTCGGTGGCCGACAGCCTGCGCGCCACCTTCGGCGTCGATCCGCACCTCACGGGCATCGTCCTCGTGGTGGTGACGGCCGCCGTGATCCTCGGCGGCATCACGCGCATCGGCGAGGTCACGCAGTACCTCGTGCCGTTCATGGCGCTGCTCTACCTGGGCGGCGGGCTGGTGGTGCTGGTGACGCACGCGGCGGCGCTCCCGCACGCGTTCGATCTCGTGTTCGCCGGCGCCTTCAGCGGCACCGCCGCCACCGGGGGCTTCGCCGGCGCCACCATCGGGCTGGCGATGCGTTACGGCGTGGCGCGCGGCCTCTTCTCGAACGAGGCCGGCCTCGGCAGCGCGCCGATGGTGCACGCGGCGGCCGATACGGATCACCCGGTACGTCAGGGCCTCTACGGGATCTTCGAGGTGTTCGTCGACACCATCCTCATCTGCACGACCACCGGCCTGGTGATCCTGGTGACCGGCACGTGGGACAGCGGCGCGACGGGCGCCGCTCTCTCGGCGAAGGCGTTCGAGGTGGGCCTGCCAGGCACCTGGGGCGACATCGTCGTCACCGGCGGCATCCTGCTGTTCTCCTACTCGACGCTGATCGGCTGGAGCTACTACGGCGAGACCGGCGCGGTGTACCTCTTCGGATCGCGCGCCGCGGTGCCCTACCGGTTCCTGTGGCTGGTGTTCGTCTACCTCGGCGCCGTCGGCTCGCTGCACCTCGTGTGGGACGTGGCCGACACGCTCAACGGCCTGATGGCCGTGCCCAACCTGATCGCGGTGCTGGGATCGCTGCCGCTGCTGCTGCGCCTCACACGCGAGTTCTTCGCGACGGCGCGGTAGGTCGCCGGCACGCGCACCGGCCAATCCCCTGCCGCAGCAGGCATTCCCCCATCTTTCCGAGGTGGTTTCGATGCGCAACGTCCGGAGTTCGTCCTTCCTGTGGCCGGTCGCCACCCTGGCCGCCGCGCTCGCCGGCACGGCCCTGCTGGCACAGCCGCGCCCGGCCGTCACGCCGATGGTCCCCATGGTGGGCGGCGAGTGTCCGGCCGGCACCACCGAGGTGCGGCCCGGCCGCTGCCGCGCGCCCGAGTTCCCCCCGCCCAGCATCCTCGACTACAAGCCGCGGTCGACGCTGGTCACCGAGACGCACCTGGTGCCGAAGGCGAAGTACCCGGTGGTCGACATCCACAGCCACACCGGCCCCACGCCGGACACCATCGAGCGGCTCATCCAGGAGATGGACGCGATGGGCGTGCGGGTGCTCACCAACCTGAGCGGCGGCAGCGATCCCGAGGCCATCAGGCAGAAGGTCGAGTTCATCCGGGCGAGCCAGTACCCGGATCGCTTCCGCGTGTTCGCCAACGTGGACTTCGACGGCGCGGGCGGCCCGGGCTGGGCCGGGAAGGCCGTGGCCGGCCTGGAGCATGCCGTAAGCAACGGCGCCATCGGCCTGAAGATCTTCAAGAGCCTGGGCCTGACGACGAGAAAGGCCGACGGCACGCGGCTGCACGTGGACGATCCCGTCCTGCAGCCAGTGTGGGAGGCCTGCGCGCGGCTCAACATCCCGGTGATCATCCACACCGCGGAGCCGATGGAGTTCTTCTCGCCGCTCGACTACCACAACGAGCGCTGGCTGGAACTGGCGCTCTTTCCCGATCGCCGCAACTACATGCCCGGCAAGCCCACCTTCGCCGAACTCCAGGGCGAGCGCGACCGGATGTTCTCCGCCAACCCGAAGACGCGCTACATCGGCGCGCACTTCGCCTACTACGGACACGATCTGAAGGCTGCCGGCGCGCTGCTCGACCGGCTGCCGAACGTGGTGCTGGAGGTTTCGGCGGTGCTCTACGAGTTCGGGCGCGCGCCGCGCGCCGCGCGCGAGTTCTTCATCAGGTACCAGGACCGCGTGCTGTTCGGCAAGGACGCCTACGAGCCCCGCGAATACCCCTACTACTGGCGCGTGTTCGAGACCGCCGACGAGTACTTCGATTACTACCGCGACTACCACGCCTTCTGGAAGCTGTACGGCATGGACCTGCCCGACGAGGTGCTCCAGAAGGTGTACTTCAGGAACGCGCTGCGCGTGACGCCGGGTCTGCCGCAGGAGGGCTGGCCCCGGTAGGACGAGGTTCGGGACCGGGAGCGCGCCTGAAGACCGGAAAACCTGGCGCGCCCGTACGCGGCGAGGGGCGGGCCGAAGCCCGCCCCTGGAGGTCGCCGGCCGCGACGGCGCTCAGTAAGGCTGCAGGTCGCCGCGGTAGGGCAGCACCTGCCCCGGCACGACCGTCACGTCGAACACGAGCGGCACGTAGCCTTCAGCCACCACTTCCACCTGGTGCACGCCAGGGGCGAGCGTGAGCGGCGGATGGTTCGGCGTGAAGTCGCCCACCTGCCCGATCAGCTGGCCGTCGACGTAGAGGTCGGCCTGGTAGGGCGTGATCTCGAAGCTCACGCCGCCGTACGACGCCGTCGATGGCATCACGTTCACGTAGCCGCCCGACGGATACCCGTAGAGGGGGAACGGCGCGTAGCCCCACGACGGCAGCGTGACGGGATAACCCAGCCACACGCCGAAACCGATGCTCGCGCGCGGCCTGAACGCGTAGTAGGGCCGGCTGTAGTAGTAGTCGGAGCGGATCCACGACCGGAACGTCGGCGGATAGTAGCCGTAGCCGCGGGGCACGGCATAGCCGCGGCCGTAGGACCGGGGGACCACCACGACCGTGCGGCGGTCGTTGCGGCGGTAGTTGTAATCGTAGTTGTAACCACCGCCCCACGCGCTGCTCCCGGGACGGTTGCGCGGCGCCACGTAGCCGGAACCGCCGCGCGGGGCGTAGCCGCCCCAGGCGCCGCCCGAGCGATCGCGCGGCGCCACGTAGCCCGAACCACCGCGCGGGCCGTTGTCGCGCGGGGCGTTGCCGCCCCAGGCACCGCTCGAGCGATCGCGCGGCGCCACGTAGCCCGAACCGCCGCGCGAGGCGTTGCCGCCCCAGGCGCCGCCTGAGCGCTCACGCGGTGCGGCGTAGGCCGATCCGCCGCGCGGGCCGTTGTCGCGCCCGGACCCACGCGCCTGCGGAGCGTTCCGGCCGCTGTCGCGCGGCGCGGACCGCTGGACGGCGGCGCCACCACGGCGCTCGCCGCTACCGGGGCGCTGGTCGTCGGCCAGTGCCGGCGGAACCACGAGGCCAACCATGGCGATCAGCGCGAGCGGGGTGAGGACGTGTCTGGCGGACATGGCGCAACTCCGTTTCCATCGGCGAGTGACCGCATCGTTCCAGGAACCCGAACGATCCGTGAATGCCCCGTATGTGTGCAAACGGGACGCCAGGCCCGAATCGGGGTTTCGGGGCGGTTTCCGACACTCGCTCCCACGCGACGTCCCGGTGAGCGTCCACTCGAGGTGACGCCTGTCGCCGCGCATCGCACCTCGTCATTCGATCAGCCGGCCGTAGCGTCCCCCGCGCGCCACGCGGAGGAAATAGCCGTGCGCGGCCCTGGCGAACGCCTCCAGTGCGGCCTCACCATCGGCGGCCCGGGCCAGCCAGCTGGTCATGCCGACCATCACGTAGGGCCGGCCCGGAAGGGCGACGTAGGCGGCGTCGACGGCCACGCCTTCGAGGCCGCCAGGCTTGCTGGCGATCGGGACGCCCTCCGGCACGGCGCGCGTGAACGCGGTGTCCTTGGGCTTGCGCAGGATCGCCAGCATCGCGTCACGTGCCTGCGGCGTGAGCCCCGTCCCTGCCTGGATCGCCTGGAGCAGGCGCGCGAGGTCGCAGGCCGAGGCCAGGTTCTCGCGGCCCTGCCGCGCGGCATCGAGGTCGATCATGCGGCGCTGGAGCCAGATGCGCTCCAGTCCGAGCCCGCGCATCCGCCGGTTGACCGCGTCCATCCCGACGGCGTCAATCAGCACGTTGGTCGCGCTGTTGTCGCTGAGCATGATCATCAGCGTCGCGTAGTCGGCGAGCGTCAGCGCTGGCGCGTCGAGGTACTGCAGGATGCCGCTGCCCGCCACGCGCGTCGCGGCGTCGATCGGCCGCACCTCGTCAAGGCGGATCCGGCCCTCCTGCGCCTGGGCGAACAGCTCGTAGAGGATGGCGATCTTGATGGTGGACGCGGTCGGGAACGCGGCGTCGCCCCGCCGCTCGATCCGCTCGCCGCTCGTCAGGTCGATCACGCAGTAGGACATGGCGCCGTCGAGTGCGCCGGCCAGCGTCTCGAAACGCTGGACCAGTGCCGGTCTGAGCGGGTCGCCGTGGCCCTCCGGACCTGGCGGGAGCGCGGCGGGCTGGGCGGACACCGCCGGGGCGGCAAGCAGGCTGGCGAAGACGACGGCTGTGATGCGCATGGTGCTCCGGCTCCGGTTCGAGGTTGGCGACGAGGATACCGCCGATGCGCGCGGGATGTCGGCTGGTCGCCGATTCCGTTGGTGGACAGCCGGTTCGAGCAAGTCGCCCGTGACAGTGCTACGATGCCGCCTCGGCGGTCGCGCCATCGGCCTCCCGGACCGGCCCCCTCCGGCGCGACCTCGGAGCCAGGCTTCCCATGAGCATCGAACGGAAAATCCTCGAACTCGCCCACCTGCGCGAGACGGCGCACCGCGCGGGCGGCGAGAAGCGCATCCAGAAACAGCACGACCAGGGCAAGTACACGGCGCGCGAACGCATCGAGAAGCTGCTCGACGAGGGCAGCTTCGAGGAGTTCGACACCTTCGTCACGCACCGCTGCACCGACTTCGGGATGGAGAAGGATCGGCCGCTCACCGACGGCGTGATCACCGGGCACGGCACCATCAACGGCCGGCCCGTGTTCGTCTTCAGCCAGGACTTCACCATCTTCGGCGGCAGCCTGTCGAAGGCCTACGCCGAGAAGATCTGCAAGGTGATGGATCTGGCGGTGAAGGTGGGCGCGCCGATCGTCGGGCTCAACGACTCGGGCGGGGCGCGCATCCAGGAGGGCGTCGACGCGCTGGCCGGCTACTCCGACATCTTCCTGCGGAACGTGCTGGCCAGCGGCGTGGTGCCGCAGGTGAGCCTCATCCTCGGCCCGTGCGCGGGCGGCGCGGTCTACAGTCCGGCGATCACCGACTTCGTGGGCATGACACGCGGCACGAGCTACATGTTCCTGACGGGGCCGAAGGTGGTGAAGCAGGTGACGCGGGAAACGGTCACCACCGAGCAGCTCGGCGGCGCCGACGTCCACGCCACCCGCAGCGGCGTGGCGCACTTCGTGAGCGAGAACGAGGACGAGGCGCTCGCCCTGGTGCGCCGCCTGATCGGCTACTTCCCGCAGAACTACCAGGAATCGCCGCCGCTCGAGCCCTGCAGCGACCCCGTCGACCGGCCCGTGCCCGAGCTCAACGCCGTGCTGCCCGACAACGCGAGCCAGCCCTACGACGTGAAGGACGTGATCCGCGCCATCGCCGACGGCGGCGAGTTCCTCGAGGTGCACGAGGCGTGGGCGGCCAACCTCGTGGTCGGCTTCGCGCGCTTCAACGGCCGCGCCGTGGGCCTGGTCGCCAACCAGCCGAAGGTGCTGGCCGGCGTGCTCGACAACGCCGCCTCGATCAAGGGCGCGCGCTTCGTGCGCTTCTGCGACGCGTTCAACATCCCGCTGGTGACGCTCGAGGACGTGCCCGGTTTCATGCCCGGCACCTCGCAGGAGTACGGCGGCATCATCCGCAACGGCGCGAAGCTGCTGTTCGCCTTCGCCGAGGCGACGGTCCCCAAGGTGACCGTCATCCTCCGCAAGGCCTACGGCGGTGCCTACTGCGTGATGAGCTCCAAGCACCTGCGCGGCGACGTGAACTACGCGTGGCCGACGGCCGAAATCGCCGTGATGGGGCCCGACGGCGCGGTGGAGATCATCTACAAGAAGGAGCTCGACGCGGCCGAGGACGTCGCCGCCAAGGCGGCCGAACTGAAGGAGCGTTACGCGAGCCTGTTCGCCACGCCCTACGTCGCGGCGCGCCGGGGCTTCATCGACGACGTGATCAAGCCGGCGAACACGCGGTTCCGCATCATCCGGGCGCTGGAGATGCTGGCCAACAAGCGCGACAGCAACCCCGGCCGGCGCCACTCCAACATTCCCCTGTGAGGTGAAGGATGTCGCAGTGGGAAGCCTGGATCGTCACCGTGCTCGGCATGGGCGTGGTCTTCATCGGCCTGGTCGCCTGCATCGTCTTCATCAACCTGTCCAGCCGACTGTCGCGCCGCATCAGCTGGGGCGAGGAAGGGCCCGGCCACGCGGGCGCCGCCGAGGCGCCAGCGGCCGCGGCCACCGCGGTTGCGCCCGAGACGGGCCCGCCGCTCCCGCCCGACGTGCTCGCGGCGATTGCGACGGTGCTCGAACTCGAACGCAAGCTCTACCTGAACCGTCCCGGCACGCGCGTGACCATCCGTCGTCACGCGCCGGTGCCGTGAGCGGGTTCACGAAACGCCAGAGAAGGCCATCATGAGCCAGCACGTGCTTCGGATCGGCGGCCGGGAGTACCGCGCCGAGATCAAGGAACTCACCCCTGAACGCGCGACGGTGGAAGTCGACGGCCTCACCTACGCCGTCGAACTGGTCCAGCTCGGCCGCCGTCCGCTGGCCGTCCAGCCGGCACGCCCGCCGGCGGGTGGCCTCCCGGCGGCGCCGCCGCCGCTGGCCGCGCCACGCCAGCCGGCCGCGATGGCGCGCGGCGAGGGCGGCATCGTGGCGCCGATGCCGGGTCTGGTGCTCTCGATTCGCGCCCGGGAAGGCGATGCGGTCGCGCCGGGACAGACGCTGCTCGTGATGGAGGCGATGAAGATGGAGAGCGCCGTCACCGCGCCCTACGCCGGCACCGTCGCGAGGATTTACGTGCGCGAGGGCGATTCGATCGCCGAGGGCGACCTGCTGGTCGACGTGGCGCGCCCGAAGCTCACCACGGTCTAGGAGGACGACGTGACGCGGATCCTGCTGCTCGCGCTCGCCGTCCTCGTCGCGGCGGGCGCACCGGCGTCCGGCGCCGGACAGCCAAGCTTCGGGGTGAGGTTCGAACCGGGCGCGGTCTACCTGCGCATCCACAAGGGTACCCAGGATGGGCTGATCAACGATTACCTCGGGCCGGAGGCCACGACCGGCGTCCTGGCCGACAGCTTCGGCCGGGAGCTGGGCACGTTCGTCACCGTGCACGCCGACGACTTCGAGGCCGTGGTCCTCGTGACCGCCCTGGCCGCGGGTCGGTCCCTGGCCGACGTGGATCACGTCGCCGTGCCGGCGATCGGCCTGACGTTCCTGCCCTATCAGGTGGAGCCGGCCGACACGTACTTCCGCATCGACAAGGGCACCGACGACACCGGAATCGGCCGGCTCAAGCGCGCCACGAAGGGCAACCTGTACGACGCGAAGGGACGCCTGGCCGGCATCTACACGGTGGTGACGACGAGTGCCCGCGAGAGCCTCGGCTACGTCACGCAGTACGAGGCGGGCTTCTTCGCCGAAGACGTCCGCGGCGGCGACATCACCGGCTATCTGGACCAGGTGGTGCAGGGCAGCGGCATCGCCAACCTGACGTTCGGCAACCTCGTGATGATGCTCGTCGGGCTGTTCTTCCTCTACCTCGCGATCTCGAAGGACTACGAGCCGTTGCTGCTGGTCCCGATCGGCTTCGGCGTCCTGGTCGGCAACATCCCGCTGCCGCTCTCGATCTTCAACAGCGTGTCGCTGTACATGATCGACCCGGTGAGCCACGAGTACGTGTTCAACACCGGCGGCAACAGCGTGCTGGGCATCATCTACTACGGCGTGCGGGCGGGCGTCTTCCCGCCGCTCATCTTCCTGGGCATCGGCGCGATGACCGACTTCTCGGCGCTGCTGTCGAACCCGAAGAGCCTGCTGCTCGGCGCGGCCGCGCAGGTCGGGATCTTCCTCACGTTCATCGGCGCCCTGTGGCTGGGGTTCTCGCCGCAGAGCGCGGCGTCGATCGGCATCATCGGCGGCGCCGACGGCCCCACCGCCATCTTCACCGCCAGCCGGCTGGCGCCTTCCCTGATCGGCCCGATCGCCATCTCGGCCTACAGCTACATGGCGATGGTGCCCATCATCCAGCCGCCGGTGATGAAGCTGCTCACCACGCGCGAGGAGCGGCTGATCCGCATGAAGCCGGGGCGCAAGGTGTCGCGCTTCGAGAAGATCACGTTCCCGATCATGGGCCTGCTCGTGACCACGCTGCTCGCGCCGGGCGGGCTGCCGCTGCTCGGGATGCTCTTCTTCGGCAACCTGCTGAAGGAATCGGGCGTGACCGGCCGGCTGGCGAAGACCGGCGCCAACGCGATGCTCGACATCTGCACCATCCTGCTGGGGATCGCGGTGGGCGCCTCCACGTCGGCCGGCGTCTTCCTCACGCGCCAGTCGGTGCTGATCTTCGCGCTGGGCTGCGTGGCGTTCGGCACGGCCACGGCCGGCGGCGTCCTGTTCGCCAAGATCATGAACCTGTTCAGCAGCGAGAAGGTGAACCCGCTCATCGGGGCGGCCGGCGTGTCGGCGGTGCCCGACTCGGCCCGCGTGGCGCACATGGTGGGCCAGGCCGAAGACCCCAACAACTACCTGCTCCAGCACGCCATGGGCCCGAACGTGGCCGGCGTGATCGGTTCGGCCATTGCCGCCGGCATCTTTCTCGGCCTGTTCTGAGGGCCGCCCCGGAGGACCGCGTGTCGCAGATCATCTCCGTCGTCCCGAACATCTCCGAGGGTCGCGACGAGGCGTTCATCGAATCACTGCAGGAACGCCTCGAACGCGTCCCCGGGCTCATCGTCCTCGACGTGTCGATGGACCAGGTGCGCAACCGGACGATCTTCTCCTTCACCGGGAGCAGGCAGGCCGTCTTCGACGGCGGCTACCTGCTCTACGAGATGGCGCTCGGCCACATCGACATGCGGCAGCACCAGGGCGAGTACCCGCGCGTCGGTGCGGTGGACGTCGTCCCGTTCGTGGCGCTGCGCAACGCGCCAATCGCCACGGCGGTCGACTGGTCGGTCCAGTTCGCCGAGGAGGTGGCGCGACGGTTCGAGGTGCCGGTGTACCTGTTCGCCGAGTCGGCCCGCACGCGGCTGCGCCGTGACATCGAGATCATCCGCGAGGGCGAGTACGAGGGCTTCGCGGCGAAGATGGCCGACCCGGCGTGGAAGCCCGACTTCGGCCCCGACACCTTCCCGCCCGACAAGGGCGTGACGGTGATCGGCGCCCGGCTGCCGCTGGTGAACTTCAAGGTGTACCTGACGACGGGCAGCGAGGAGGCGGCCGAGTGGGTGGCGCGCATCCTGTCGGGCCCGGCGACGGGCCTGTCCGACGTGCACTTCTACCCGGCGCTGGACCGCACGCGCAACGAGGCGCTGGTGAACGTGACGGTGGGCAACTACCGCGCCACGCCGCTCTACCGCATCCTCGAGGCGATGAAGACCGAACTGCACCGCTTCGGCGCCGGCGTGAGCCGTGTCGAGATGGTGGGCCTCGTGCCGCAGCGCGCGCTGATCGAGTCGGCCGAGCACTACCTCCAGGTGTTCGGTTTCTCGGCCGACGACGTGCTCGAGACGCGGATCTCGGAGATCCTGGGCGAAGGCCACTGACGCGCCCCGGTGGCGCCCGGGGGCCGGTCTGGCCGGCCCGGCGCCTCAGTTCGCGAACGCCGCGATGCCGGTCTGCGCGCGGCCGAGAATCAGGGCGTGGATGTCGTGGGTGCCCTCGTAGGTGTTGACCACCTCGAGGTTCACCAGGTGCCGGATCACGCCGAACTCGTCGACGATGCCGTTGCCGCCCATCATGTCGCGCGCCAGCCGCGCGATGTCGAGCGCCTTGCCGCACGAGTTGCGCTTGAGCAGCGACGTGAGCTCGACGGCCGCCGTGCCCTCCTCCTTCATCCGGCCGAGCCGCAGGCAGCCCTGCAGTCCCAGGGCGATCTCGGTCTGCATGTCGGCGAGCTTCTTCTGGATCAGCTGATTGGCGGCCAGCGGCCGGCCGAACTGCTTCCGCTCCATCACGTAGTCGCGCGCCCGCAGCCAGCAGTCCTCGGCGGCGCCCAGCGCGCCCCAGGCGATACCGTAGCGCGCGCTGTTGAGGCACGTGAACGGTCCTTTGAGGCCGCGGACCTCGGGGAACACGTTCTCGTCGGGGCAGAACACGTCCTGCATGACGATCTCGCCGGTGAGGCTGGTCCGCAGGCCCACCTTGCCGTGAATGGGCGGCGCGCTCAGGCCCGTCCAGCCCTTCTCGAGCACGAACCCGCGGATGGCGTCCTCCTCGTCCTTCGCCCAGACGATGAAGACGGCGGCGAACGGGCTGTTGGTGATCCACGACTTCGTGCCGTTGAGCACGAAGCCCCCGTCGACCCTGCGCGCACGGCTCATCATGCCGCCGGGGTCGGAGCCGAAGTTCGGCTCGGTGAGGCCGAAGCAGCCGATCCACTCGCCGGTGGCGAGCTTCGGCAGGTACTTCCGCTTCTGCGCCTCGGTGCCGAACTCGCTGATCGGCGTCATGACGAGCGAGCCCTGCACGCTCATCATCGAGCGAAACCCCGAGTCGACGCGCTCCACCTCCCGGGCCACCAGGCCGTAGGCCACGTAACCGAGGCCGGCCCCGCCATACTGCTCGGGGATGACGATGCCCAGCATGTCGAGCGCGCCCAGCTCCCGGAAGATCGCGGGATCCGAGTACTCCTGGCGGAACGCCTCGAGCGCACGCGGCGCCAGCCTGTCGCGGCAATAGGCTCGCGCCGCGTCGCGCACCATGCGTTCATCGTCGGTGAGCTGCTGGTCGAGGAGGAACGGATCGCTCCAGTCGAAACGGGGACGGTTGCGGGCGGGCGTCGGCATGATGGCCCATCATGCCACGGGGCGACGAATCCTGCCCGGCCGACCGGGGGCCGCCTCGGCCTCACCGGCCGCGCTCCCCACCCACCCCGCGCGGCGGGCCGTCGACTCGGGAGGGTGCCCGCTGAGCCGATCTGGTGGACAATCCTCCCGGCCGCCGGCGTCGCGTCGCACCCCTCGCGCTGACCCGGCCGCCGGGGATCCGATGACACATCTGGCCCGGGGCTCCAGGACCGCCGGCTCCTGCCTGCTGCTGGCCGCCGCCGCGGCGGCGGCCCTCTCTTCCGGCATCGTCCTGCACGGCCAGCCGTCAGGCACGGTGCCGCCACTGCCCGCAGGCGAACCCGAGTGGCGCGTCGCCCCGGAACGGTGGGACACGGCTACGCTCGGCAACCATCGCGCCGTGGTCGATGTGGACACCGCCTCACCGGCCGTGCGCGTCGTCATCGCATGGCGCCGGCGGGATCCCGACCCCGCAGCGCGCGAGGTGATCGTCACCGACGCCGCCGGACACCGGGTTGCCAACGTCCATCGCGGTCGCATCGCGCGGGAGGCCGGTGAGATCTGGTTCGAACCGGCAACGGGCCCGGGCACGTACTACGTCTACTACCTGCCGTTCGTCATGGAGGGCCGCAGCAATTACCCGAAGGTGACGTATCCGGCGCCCTCGCCCTCGCCCACGGCCGACGCGGCGTGGGCGGCGGCCATCCAGCCGTCGAAGCCGGGTTCCGAAGCGAGGGTAGTGGCCATCGAGGCGATCGACGAGTTCAACCGCTTCGATCCGATGGAGGTGATCGCCACGCGCGAGGAGGCGCAGGCCCTGCGGCGCTCGCACCCGGACGTGCCGCTGCTCGTGTTCCCCGAGGATCGCCTGCGCCCGATCCGCCTGCGGTCCGACATCCCCCGCCGCTGGGCGCTGGCCGGCCCGGGCGGACGCGTCACCGGCGAGGCGGCGCGCGGAGAGTTCTTCGCGTTCCAGCTCGGCGTGCTCGCCATCCAGCCGCTGAGCGATCTGCGCGTCGCCTTCACGAGCCTCGCCGGATCGCCGCCCGGCCACGACCTGCCCGCAACGGCGCTGACGTGCCTGAACACCGGCGGCGTCGACTGGAGGGGCACGCCGTTCACCATCCGCCTCGACGTGCCGAAAGACGCCGTGCAGGCGCTCTGGTGCGGTCTCGACGTGCCGGAAGGCGCCCAGCCGGGCCGCTACTCGGGCACGGCCACGGTGTCGGCGGCCGGCACGGCCGGCACCCCCGTCGCGGTCGAGGTGACCGTGCTCGATCGCGTGGCCGACGAGGGCGGTGCGAACGAGCCCTGGAAGCAGACGCGGCTGAAGTGGCTGAACTCGACGCTGGCCCAGGAGAACGACGTCATCGCCCCCTACACCCCGCTGGTCGTGCGCGACCAGTCGATCGAGCTGCTCGGCCGGAGGATTGCGCTCGCGCCATCCGGGCTGCCGGCCGCGGTGCAGACCTTCTTCACGCCGGAGATGACCGCGATCGGCGCGACACCCACCGACGTGCTCGCCGGGCCCATGCGCCTCGTCGCCGAGGCGGCCGATGGCGCGCCGCTCGTGTGGGCGACGTCGGCCCCGACGTTCACCTCGGTCACGGCCGGCACCGTCCGGTGGCATGCGAGTTCGGCGACGCCCGCGCTCGAGATGCGCGTGGAGGGCGCGCTCGAGTTCGACGGGTTCCTCGCGTACCAGATCGCCATCAGCGCCTCGCGCGACACGGAGCTGCGCGACCTGCGGCTGGAGATCCCCTACACCGCGAAGGCGTCGACGTTCCTCATGGGCCTTGGCAGAAAGGGCGGACGCCGGCCGGCGCGGCTCGAGTGGCAGTGGGACGTGGCGAAGAAGAACCAGGACGGCGCCTGGATTGGCGGCGTCAATGCCGGCCTCGCCTTCTCGCTGCGCGACGAGCGCTACGTCCGGCCGCTGAACACCAATTTCTACCTGCAGAAGCCGCTGCTGCTGCCGGCCTCCTGGGGCAACGGCGGCCGCGGCGGCATCACGATCGCCGACGAGGAGCCCGTCACGCGCGTTCGCGCCTTCAGCGGGCCGCGCACGATGCGCGCCGGCGAGACGCTGCGCTACGACCTGCAGCTGATCGTCACGCCGTTCCACCCGATCGACACCGACGCGCAGTGGCGGACGCGCTTCTACCACCGCTTCGCGCCGGTGGAGGCCATCGCCGCCACGGGCGCTACCGTGGTGAACGTCCACCATGCCACGCCGGTGAACCCGTGGATCAACTACCCGTTCATCGCACACCGCGAGATGAAGGCCTACGTGGACGAAGCGCACGCCCGCGGACTGAAGGTCAAGATCTACAACACGGTGCGCGAGCTCTCGAACCGCGCCTACGAGCTGTTCCCGCTGCGCAGCCTCGGCCACGAGGTGTTCTCCCCGGGTGCCGGCGGCGGCTTCGCGTGGCTGCAGGAGCACCTCGGCGACGACTACATCGCGGCGTGGTTCGTGCCCGAGATCCAGGACGCCGCCATCATCAACAGCGGCATGAGCCGCTGGCACAACTACTACGTCGAGGGCATGCGGTGGCTGGTGCGCCACGTGGGCATCGACGGCATCTACCTCGACGACGTGGCGTTGGACCGCGTGACGATGAAGCGGATCAAGCGGGTGCTCACCGAGGGCGGACACCCGGGCATCCTCGACCTGCACTCGGCGAACCAGTTCAACGAGCGCGACGGGTTCGTCAACAGCGCGCTGCTCTACCTCGAGCACTTCCCGTACCTGAACCGCCTGTGGTTCGGCGAGTACTTCGACTACGAGGGCAACGACGCCGACTTCTTCCTCACGGAGGTCAGCGGCATCCCGTTCGGGCTGATGGGCGAGATGCTGGAGCAGGGCGGCAACCCGTGGCGCGGGATGCTCTACGGCATGACCAACCGCATGCCGTGGAGCGAGGATGCGGACCCGCGCCCGCTGTGGAAGGCGTGGGACGCCTTCGGCATGGAGGGATCGCGGATGGTGGGCTACTGGGCGGAGCGGCCGCCGGTGACCACCGGCCGCGGCGACGTGCCGGCGACGGTGTTCACGCGCGTCGCCGACCGGCGCGCGCTGGTGGCGCTGGCGAGCTGGGCGCCCGGGGACGTGAGCGTCCCGCTCGCCATCGACTGGGGGGCGCTCGGCATCGACCCGGCGCGGGCGCAGATCGAGGCGCCGGCCATCGATCGCTTCCAGCCGGCGCGCCGCTTCGCGGCGGGTGAGCCGATCCCCGTGGCGTCCGGCAAGGGGTGGCTGCTGGTGATCTCGGAGGGCGCCGCCGGGCGGTGAGCTCCGGCCGGATGGCTGTCGGGGTCGGCGGGGGCGCACGTCACCGTCGCCCCTGCGTCGCCGTCGCCGCCGCTCAATCCACCTGAAGGCGAGGCCCTGCGAACACGCGCGACGCGCCGGCCGCCACGAGATAGCAGATCGCCCCCCCGATCATCGCCCACGTGAAGCCGCTGACGACCGCTATCACCATGGTCGCCAGCGAGCCCACCACGCTGAAGATGCCGTTGAGGCCCCAGTAGAACGGCGGCGCCGGAAACGCGCCGCGCCCGGTGGACTGCAGTCCGCGCGGAAACGGCATCCCCATGAGGAAACCCAGCGGCGCCACGATCGCCATGGCGATGGCGATGCGCGCCGCCAGCGGCAGCGGCAGCAGCGCGGGCACCACGCGCGGCAGCGCCAGTGCGCCGGCCATGGCGAGCCCCGCCACGGCCAGGCACACGGGCCGCAGCGCGAAGCGGCCGCTGGCCCGGCTGCCCAGGCCCCCGGCGGCCAGCAGCGTGAACAGCAGGATCGACAGCGTGAAGATCGGATGGCCCAGCAGCAGCGTAAGGTGCTGCAGCAGCGCGAGCTCCACGGCGATGAACCCGACGCCGAGGCTGGCGAAGTAGGCCACCGAGGCGGCGTAGGGCCCCATCGGCTCGCCCCCGGGCTTGCCGATGGCCAGCAGGAGCACGCACAGCGCCGTCACCGGACCGAGGATCCACAGGAACGCCCGCTGCATCGCGGGCGGCAGCCCCCAGGGCTTGATGCGGGCGAAGAAGTACGGGCGGTCGTCGAAGACCGCGTCCACCTGCGTGGGCGCGTCGGCGACATAGCGGGCGTAGGACGTGCGTCCCGAGAACAGCGAGGCGTAGGGCTCCTCCACGTGGCGGCCGGGCACGATCACCGGCCTGACACCAGGCCATACCGCCATGCGCGCGGTCTCCTCGTCGGTCCAGGGCCGCTTCTTCAGCATGAAGATCATCTGCGGCGGATCCTCGAGGCTGGCCTCGCGCGTCTCGAGCAGCACGGCCACGCGGCGGCCCGCCTCGCCGGCGCCGAGCAGCGCGACGGCATTCGACACCAGCCGCGGCGCGTCCACGTCCCAGCGCAGGATCACGAGCTGGCCATCGGGCGTGAGGTGGTCGAGATAGGCCTTGAACGCTTCCACCGTGTAGAGATGGTTCTCCGAGAGCGAGAGCCCGCCGGAGGCCACCGCGGCCCACGAGTCGACGAACCCCATCAGCACCACGTCGAAGAGGCGGTCCGTGCGGCGGATGAACGTGCGGCCCTCCGAGAGGATGGGCTCCACCTGCGGATGGTCGTAGAGGTTGCCGGCGCGCGCGCCGAAGTGGCGTACGAAGCGCAGCATCAGCGGGTTCATCTCGACGGCCGTCACCCGCCGGGCGCCGGCCGCGAGCGCGACGAGCACGTCGGACCCTCCGCCGGGGCCGATGACGAGCGTCCTGGCGCCGGCTGGTGCCACCTCGAAGGGCCGCGCCCGGTACCAGGCGCGCATGGGCGCGATGCTGGCCGCCTCGCCGTCCCACTCGAGCACGTTGGTCCACGCGTCGGAGTCGATGTAGAGACGCGCGAGGTAGGGCGAGCCGAAGCCCGTGACCGCGTCGATGCGCGAGTAGGCGTTCCAGCCGGTGAGCGCGATGGACGTGCCCGGGTTCGCCGCGACGTGCCGGTACAGGCCCTTGGTCGGGGCGCTGTGGATCTTGAACAGCCCCGAGCGCTCGTTGACGCCAATCGCCGCCAGCACCAGCACCACCGCGACGACCGAGACGCCGCGCAACCGCGGCTCGATCAGCGCGGCGGCGGCCAGCGGCGCGAGCGCCGTCGCGAGCACCGCGTTCTCGCCACCGAGCCACGAGAGCAGGAAGGTCACGGCCAGCGCACCGAGCGAGGCCCCCAGCAGGTCGGCGAAGTACAGCCGGTCCGCCTCCTCGCGATGCACGGCAAACAGCATCGACAACGCAACGCCCGCCAGCAGGAACGGCAGCAGCGAGGCGGCGAAGTAGAACGCCAGGCGATCGGGATGGAACGGCAGGCGGACGATCAGCCACAGGGCGAGCGGAATCGACAGGCCGTACAGGGCGACGAAGACGCCGGCCCGGCCGGTGGAGAACGCCACGCGCCGCCGCACGAGGTGCAGCGCGAAGCCGCCAAGGCCCCAGCCGAGCAGGGCGACCGAGATGGCGAGGAAGGCGAAGTGATACCAGATGGTGGCGGAGAAGATGCGCGTGAGGCCGACCTCGAACATGAGGCCCGAGAGCGCCACGAGGAAGATGCCGAGGTAGAGGTGCATGCGAGTGTCCCGGGCCACGGCCGCCGATGCCCTGCTCTGCCCCGCACGGCGTGAGCCAGGCGCGCCGGAGGAGGCGCGCGGCCGGCGCAGCATATCGCGAGACGTGGCCGCCGCGCCCTGGAACCCGTGATCGCCTGGCCCCCGGCCCGGGGCCCCGCGTGCGAGGCTGGCGCTCGGGGGCGACCGACCAGGCGCCGATAGAATAGGCAGACGCCGGTGCCGATGTCTCCCGAGCCCTCGGACCTCACCCGCCTGCTGCGAGACTGGTCCCGTGGCCAGTCGGAGGCGCTGACGCGCCTGGTGGAACTGGTCTACCCGGAACTGCGCCGCATCGCCGCGCAGCACCTCAGCCGCGAGCGCCCGGGCCACACGCTCCAGCCCACGGCCCTGGTGAACGAGGCGTACCTCCGGCTGGCCCAGCAGGGCCCCGGCAAGCAGTGGACCGACCGCACGCACTTCTTCGCGGTCGCCGCCCGCGTCGTCCGGGCGGTGCTCGTGGACCACGCGCGCGCGAGACGCGCCGCCAAGCGTGGCGCGGGGGCCCTCGCCATCACGCTGACCGACGTCAGCGTCCAGGTGCCGGCGCCGCCCGTGGACCTGCTCGACCTCGACGCGGCGCTGGAGGCCCTCGAGCGCCTCGACATCCAGCAGAGCCGCATCGTCGAGTTACGCCACTTCGCCGGGCTGTCGATCGAAGAAACAGCCGGCGTCCTCGGCATCTCCCCCGCCACCGTGAAGCGCGACTGGGTCGTCGCCAAGACCTGGATTCGCCGCCACATGAACGGCGAGATCCCCGCGTGACCGTCGACTGGGCCCGCGTGACGCGCCTGTTCGAGGAGGCGGCCAGCCTGCCCGCGCAGGAGCGCGAGTCGTGGCTGCGGGGCGCCTGCGAGGACGAAGCCGCCCGCCGTGAGGTGCTGGCCCTGCTGCGCACGTACGACGAGGACCCGGCGTTCCTCGAGGCACCGGCCGACACGGCGCCGGCCGTCGAGCAGGTCGAGCGGCAGTTGCACGGGGCGGTCGAGGGCCGCCTCGTCGGCCCGTACCGCATCGTCGGCGAGATCGGGCGCGGCGGCATGGGCGTGGTCTACGAGGCGCAGCGCGAGGGCGAGGACTTCGGCCAGCGGGTGGCGATCAAGGTGCTGCCGGCGGCCTGGGCGGCGCCGGCGCTCGCCGATCGCTTCCGGTTCGAGCGCCGCGTGCTGGCGGGGCTGGACCACCCGGGCATCGCACGCTTCATCGACGGCGGTACCACCGGCGAGGGCGTGCCGTACTTCGTGCTCGAGTTCGTGGACGGTCAGCCCATCGACGCGTGGTGCACGAGGCTGGCGCTGGACGTGCGCGCCCGCGTGGATCTGCTGCTTGCCGTGTGCGAGGCCGTCGCCCACGCGCACCAGCAGCTCGTCGTCCACCGCGACCTGAAGCCGGCCAACATCCTGATCACCGCCGAGGGGCGTCCCAAGCTGCTGGATTTCGGCATCGCCACGCTCGTGTCGTCCGACGAGGGCACGAGCGGGGGCCTCACCCGCACCGGACACGTCAGCTTCACGCCCGAGTACGCGAGCCCGGAGCAGGTACGCGGGGAGCGCGTCACCACGGCGACCGACGTGTACTCGCTCGGCGTGCTGCTCTACGTGCTGCTCAGCGGCAGACCACCCTACGTGCTGGCGAACAAGCCGCCGGTCGAGGCGATGCGGACGATCTGCGACGTGGACCCGCCGCCGCCGAGCCGCGTGGCGCCGGCGGAGGTCGCCCGCGTGCTGCGGGGCGAACTCGACAGCGTCGTGCTGAAGGCCCTGCGAAAGGATCCGCTCGACCGCTACCCGACCGTGCTCGCGCTGGCCGGCGACCTGACCGCCTGGCGCCAGCGGCGGCCCGTGTCGGCCGTCCCGCCCACGCTCGCCTATCACGCGCGCAAGCTCGTCGGCCGCCATCGCACGGCGGTGCTGGCGGCTGGCGCGGTGCTGCTGGCCCTGCTGGCCGGAGGGGTGGCCACGGCGTGGCAGGCGCGAGTGGCGGCCCTCGAACGCGACCGGGCGCAGAGCCGGTTCCGCGAGGTGCGACAGTTCTCGCGGTCGCTGCTCTTCGAGGTGCACGAGTCGCTGCGCGGCCTGCCCGGGGCGACCGAGCCGCGGCGGCTCCTGCTGGATCGCGCGGTGGGCTTCCTGGACGGCCTCGCCGAGGATGCCGGCGCCGACGATGGCCTGCGGCTGGAACTCGCGGAGGGGTACCGACGGCTGGGCCAGGTGCAGGGCAGCGCCGTCAGCGACAATCTCGGCGACGTGCGGGCCGCCGTCGCAAGCTTCGAGAAGGCCGCGCGGTTCGCCGAGACGGCGCTCGAGCACGGCGGCGACGACACCCAGGCGATCGAGATCGCGACGGGCGCCTATGACGACCTCGCCGGGGTGCTGGCCGACCAGGGGGACGCGGCCGCCGCGGCCGCCGCCGACGCGCGTCACCGGACACTGATCGAACGCCTCGTCGCGCGCAACGCCGACAACCCGGGGGTGCGCGCCGGCATCGCGGCGAGCCTGGTCAACCTCGGGCAGTTCCGCAGTCGGCTCGCGGATCACGCGGCGGCACTGGCCGACTACGAGCGCGCCCTGTCGCTGTTCGAGGCGCTCCCCGCGGACGTGCACGACCGCGACGGCGTGCTGACCGACCATGCGTTCGCGCTGAAGCGCCTTGGCGCGCTTGCGCTGGCCTCGGGCGACCTCGACGGCGGAGAGCGCCGCTACCGGGAGGCCCTGGCACTCGACGAGCGGCTCGTGGCCAGGCACCCGGCCGACACCCGCCATCGCTACAACCTCACGTTCTCGCTGTCGGACCTGGCGTTTGCGGCCGGCAGGCGCGGCAACACCGCGGAAGCCGTCGGGCTGTGGCGCCGGGCTCTGGAGATCCGCCAGGCGGCGCTCGACGCCGACCCGAAGAACACGCGCGCCATGCACGGCGTGGCCAACTTGCACGTCTACCTCGCCAACGCCGCGCGCGACGAGCGGCGCTGGGCCGACGCCGTCAGCCACTGGCGCCAGGCGCTCACGCTCCGCGAACGACTGGTCACGGCGCAGGGCCCGCTGCCCTTGGCCGTGCTCAACCGCGCGTCGGTGCAAGCGGGGCTCGCCTCCAGCCTGCTCGATCTCGCCGCGTCCGCAACCGACGCCTCCGCCCCGGCTCCGCTTCGCACGGAAGCGCGTGCCCTGCTCGCCGCCGCCCGCACCACCGTCACGCCGCTGGCCCCTCAACAGGCCGGCGCGCGCGACCTCCTCGCCTCCCTCGCGTCCGAAGAGCGCCGCGCCGGGCAGCGCTGAGCCACTCCTCGTCCGTTTTCCGCTTACGGCAGTACCGCGGGCTCCCGGCCGAACCCGACGCGCCTCGGCGAACAGGAGGCGCAAGGCCGGCCTGCCGCGGCGAAACGGAGCAGAGCTCATGCGGGGCATGTCTGGCATTCGGGCGGCAGTGCTGATTCTGTGCGCGTTCTGGGCACACGATGCGGCGGGACAGGGGGCGGGTCCCACGAGGTTCGACCCGTCGTCGGGCCCCATCCAGGTTCCGGCAACGGGACAGGCCGCGCAGGTGATCACCATCTACAACACCGACCCGTCGTCGCCCCTGTCCGTCGACCTCCCGCCGCTCTCCTCGTTCGAATGGACCGACGCCTCCGCAGCCGCAGGGTACTGCGTTGCTGACGTCACGCTCCCGTCAACCGGGCCGGCCACGGTCACCGTTGATGTGGGCAGCACCTGCATCCTCTCCGTCGCGGTTCTGGCGCCACCGGCGCCCGGCCAGTCGGTCGAGGAGATCGTCACGCTGTCGGCGTCCGGCTCGGCCACGCTGTCGGGGGCCTACACCCTCCGCGCCACGGCCAGCAGCGGCGGCGGTGGGCCCGCTCCGGCGAACGACCACTTCGCCGCCGCCGAGGATCTCTCCGGGCTCGCCATCCCCCCCTTCGTCGCGGCTCCACACCCCCTGTTACCAGGGTTGATCGTGCCCAGGGACACCGTGTCGGCGGTTGGGACGACCGTCGGATCGACACGCGAGCCGTTCGAGTACGGCACGGTCGTGAAGGAGGACGGCTCGGAGACCCCGCCGCCCAACGGCACGGTGTGGTTCCGCTTCACGTCGCCGGCGGGCGGCCTCGCCGGCCGGCTCGGCTATCGCGTGTCGCCCGGGTTCTTCGTCACCCCCCTGGTGCAACGACCCGGCGCCGCCGAGCCGATGCCAGACCAACGAGGCACCGACTTCGCCCCGGGCAACACCTGGCCGCCGTCCAGCCTGCCGTTCGTGCGGATGGAGCCGGGCCACACCGTGTGGTTCCAGGTGCAGGCGACGGATACCGGCGGCGTCGGGACCCCGGTGTGGACCGACGGTCCCTTCACCCTCGAGCTGTACCAGGCGCCGAACGAGCAGGACTCGATCCTCAACGCCTATAGCATCACCGGGGCCGACAACCCCGACGGCACCGGCCGGCCGTGGACCGACGGGTTCACCTGGTTCGGCGACGGCGACACCTTCCACTTGACGGCCGACCAGCCCGGTGGGCCGCCGAACATGTGGTTCACCGCCAGTTTCGACCGGCCAGGCCTGTGGACGTTCCGCGCGTTCTCCGAGCAGGCCACCCGGGGCGCCAGCACCCGCCCGCTCGGCGTGCGGCTCTACCGGGCGCCCACGGGACAGCGCGTCACCGACCCCAGCGAGCTCGCCTTCGTCCAGGGGACGACCGGCAGCCTGCTCGGCAGCTACAGTGGCTACCCCACCTACCCGGGGCCGGTCTGGTCCAGTGCGCTCGTCGACGTGCCGGTGGAGGCCGGTCGCTACTACTGGAGCGTCGACGAAGGCGCCGAAGGCCCGACGTTCTACTCCCTTCTGTCCAGTTACCGCGCGGTCGCCCCGCCGCCGCCCACGACGGTGGTCGCACTCCAGTCGACGAACGCCGGTGCGATTGAGGAAGGTGGGTTCCACCAGATCCACATCAGGCGCACCGGCGACCTGTCGGCGGCCACGACGGTTACCTTCGCGATCCGGGGCGGCACGGCCACGACCGACGACATCGGCCTGGTGCGCGGGACCGACCACGTCAACGGCGGCTTCGCCACGCTCGGCACGGGGTTCGGCACCTACACCCTCACCTTCAACCCGGGCGTGGACTACGTGCTGCTGGCGGTGGCGAGTGCCCAGGACAGCGCAGTCGAGCCCGACGAGACCTTCGTCGTGGAACTGCTCTCGGCGACGGGCGCCACGCTCGGCGACGCGTCCCTGCGCCTTGCGACCGGCACGATCGTGAACGACGACGTGCTGCCGGTGGTCGCATTCCAGTCGACCAACGCCGGTGGACTCGCGGAAGGCGGCCTGCACCAGATCCAGATCACGCGCACCGGCAACCTCGCGGTGGCCTCGACGGTCACCTTCGCGGTCCGGGGCGGCACGGCCACGACCGACGACATCGGCCTCGTGCGGGGCACGTCGGTTTCCGGCGGCTTCGCCGACCTCGGCACGGGGTTCGGCACCTACAGCCTCACCTTCAACCCGGGCGTGGGACACGTGGTGGTGGGGGTGGCGAGCGCCCAGGACGGCGCCGTCGAGCCCGACGAGACCTTCGTGCTGGAACTGCTCTCGGCGACGGGCGCCACGCTCGGCGACGCGTCGCTGCGCCTTGCGACCGGCACGATCGTGAACGACGACGTGCCGCCCCCGCCCTCCTGCGCGACCGACCTGAGCGGCATCCTCACCGTGACGAGGGGCCCCATGCGCTACGTGTGGATGCGGCAGCGGTTCGAGCAGGCGATCACGCTCACCAACACCACGAACACCGCGATCCCGGCGCCGGTGCACGTGGCGGTGGCCCTGGACGGACTGGGGGCCCACGTGACGATGGTCAACGCCAGCGGGGTCACCTCGTGCGCCACGCCGGCAGGGTCGCCGTACATCGTGTTCCCGATCCGCAGCGACATCCCATGGGGTCCTGGTGTGAGGGTCACCATCGTGAACCTGGCGTTCACCACCACCCAGAACCTCCCCATCACCTACACCACGCGGGTGCTCGGGGGCACGTCGCGCTAGAGGAGCCTGAGACCATGCGAGCACCAGTCGTTCTGCTGATCACCCTCTGCGGCCTGCTGGCCGGCGGCGTCACGCCGGCCCGGGCCGCCTCCTTCACCATCACGCTCGACACGTCGGCGCTGGTCGGCGCGGGCAGCTTCGCGTTGGATTTCCAGTTGGTCGACGGCGACGGCGCGGCCAATACGACGGTCGTGCTGCGCGACTTCACGTTCGGCGCCGGAGGGCCCACGGGGTCACCCACGCTGGTCGGTGGCGCCAGCGGCTCGCTCGCCACCGGGCTGACGTTGCAGGACACGATGTTCTTCAACGGCGCCGCCCAGGGCTTCACCCCGGGAGCCACCCTGGCATTCCTGCTCGAGGTGTCGGGCAGCAGCGATCCGGCGCGTCCCGACTTCTTCACGATGGCGCTGCTGGACTCCAACGGCTTCGAGGTGCCGACGCTGGGTTCCGCCGAGGAGTTGCTGTCGCTGGCGCTCGTCGGCGGTGCGGCGCCGGAGTCGTTCGCGACCGACCCGAATCGAACGAGTCTGGACGTGCCTGCTCCGACGGTGACGACGGTACCGGAGCCTGCGACCGCGCTGCTGCTGCTGACCGGCGCGCTCCTGGTCGTGCACGAGCGCCGGCGCGACCCGCGCGCTCGCCGCTGACGCGGCGACCTGCCGAGTCGTTCCAGCGCCCCACTGGGCCCGCCGGCGTCGTCCATCTGGCGTCGGCCCGTTCACGGAAAGGCCGACCTGGAGGACAATCGCCCCGGCCGCCGGCTCCCGCCAGACAGACCGGAAGGGGGCCGGCCGCCGGGGCCCCGATGACACGATTCCGCCGCCTTGCGCCCGGCCGCTTCCGCATCGTCCCAGGCGTCCTCGCACTGCTGCCGCTGCTGGGCCTGCCCGTCGCTCGTCCAGCCGCCGCCCAGCCGAGGGCCACCGTCCGCGAGTTCCAGCAGACCTTCACGACGTACCCCTACTCGGATCCCGATCCGATCCCCGTCCCAGGCCGCATCTACCCCTACTTCCGCTTCGATGGCTACACCGACACGCCGATCGAGCAGCCGTGGACCGTGGTGGAGCTGGAGAACGCCTGGCTGAAGGTGCGCGTGCTGCCGCAGATCGGGGGAAAGATCTGGACGGCCATCGACAAGACCACGGGGCGGGCGTTCCTGTACGACAACGGCGTGGTGAAGTTCCGCGACATCGCGATGCGGGGGCCGTGGACGAGCGGCGGCATCGAGGCCAACTACGGCATCATCGGCCACACGCCGAACTGCGCCACGCCGGTCGACTACGTGACGCGCGAGCACCCCGACGGCTCGGCCAGCATCGTCATCGGCGTGCTCGACCTGCTCACGCGCACGCCGTGGCGCCTGGAGATCGCGCTGCCGGCCGATGCCGCGTACTTCACCACGCGCTCGCTGTGGCAGAACAGCTCGCCGATCGAGCAGCCCTACTACACGTGGATGAACGTGGGGCTGCCGGCCGCGGGGAACCTGCAGTTCGTGTACCCCGGCACCCACTACATCGACCACGACGGCAACGCCTTCCCCTGGCCTGTCCGGGCGGAGGACGGGCGTGACCTCTCGTTCTACGACCGCAACGACTTCGGCCCCTACAAGTCGTACCACGTGATCGGCCGCGCCACCGACTTCTTCGGGGCGTACTGGCACGAGCTGGACGCGGGCATGGGCCGCTATTCCACCCGCGACGACAAGCCCGGGAAGAAGATCTGGATCTGGGGCCTGTCGCCACAGGGGATGATCTGGGAGCGCCTGCTCACCGACACCAGCGGGCAGTACGTGGAGGTGCAGTCGGGCCGGCTGTTCAACCAGTCGAGCGAGGCAAGCACGCAATCGCCGTTCAAGCACCGCGGGTTCGCCCCGGCGGTCACCGACACGTGGACGGAATACTGGTTCCCCGTGAAGGGCACCGGCGGCTTCGTGGCGGCCAGCGATGCGGGCGCGCTCAACGTGACGCACGAGCCGGCGGGACGCCTGCGGCTCCGCTTCTCCCCGCTGCAGCGCCTGGCCGGCGCCGTCGAGGTGTTCGACGGCGACACGCGCGTGCACGTCGAGCAGGCGTCGTTCGAACCGTTGCGGCCGTGGACCCTGGAACTGCCGCGTGACGTGCCCGATGCGCGGCTGCGCGTGACGATCGCCGGCGGACGGCTCACCTACACGGCCAACCCTTCGGCGAGCGCGCTGGCCCGGCCGCTCGTCATGCCGGAGGGCTTCGACTGGGAGACCGCCTTCGGCCGGCACCTGCGCGGCAGGGAACTGCTGCGGCAGCGTGAGTACGCCCGCGCGGTCGAGGCGCTGGAATCGAGCCTGGCGGTCGATCCGCATTATGTGCCCGCGCTCGTGGACCTGGCGATGCTGCGCCTGCGCGCGCTGCAGGCTACCGACGCGCTGGCGCTGGCCGCGCGCGCGCTCGCCATCGACACCTACGACCCCGGCGCGAACTATTACTACGGCCTGGCGGCGCTCGCCGTGGACCGCATGGCCGATGCCCGTGACGGGTTCGAGATCGCGACGCAGTCGATCGAATACCGTTCGGCGGCCTGGCACCAGCTCGCGCGGATGGCCGCACGGGCCGGCGACCTGGCGCGCGCGAGGCACTACGCCACGCGCGCCGCCGACGCCGACGCGCTCGACGTCGACGCCCGCCAGTTGGTCGCGACGCTCGCGCGCCTGGCTGGCGATGCCGCAGCCGCGGGCGCGGCGCGCGACGAGGCCCTCGCCATCGATCCGCTGAACCATCATGCGCGCTTCGAACGCTTCGTCGCTTCCGGGCAGGACGGGGATCGGCGGGCGTTCGTCGACGGCATCCGCAACGAGCTGCCCCACGAGACGTTCCTCGAGATCGCGAGCTGGTATCGCGCCATCGGTCGGCGGGACGAGGCGGCCCGGGTGCTGGCGCTGGCGCCCCAGACGGCCGAGGTCCTCTACTGGCGCGCGTTTCTCGAGGCCGGCCCGGGGCCGGCCGGCGTGGACCTGCTCCGCCGCGCCGAGGCCGCGCCGCTCGACTTCGCGCTGCCCTTCCGCGCCGAGAGCGCGGAGGTGTTCGAGTGGGCAGCGCGGCAGTCCTCCGGCTGGCAGCCGCGCTATCTCCTGGCGCTCGTCCACCTGGGGCTCGGCAACCGCGCCACCGCGACGACGCTGCTCGAGGAGTGCGCCGGGCGCCCCGGCTTCGCCCCCTTCTACGCGCTGCGGGCGGAGGTGCGCGCCGCGGCCTCGCCGGACGCTTCGCTTGCCGATCTCGAGCGCGCGGCGGCCCTGGACCCGAACCAGTGGCGGTTCGGCAGGCGGCTGATCGAACGACACCTGCGCGACGGCCGGGTGGAGGCCGCCGTCGCCGTCGCCGCCGCGTATCACGCGCGGTTCCCCGCGAGTTACGTGCTCGGCATGGCGCACGCCCGGAGCCTGCTCGCCGCCGGCCGCGCCCGCGAGGCGGCACCGGTGCTGGCCAGCCTGCACGTGCTCCCCTACGAGGGCGCGACCGAGGGGCGCGCGCTGCATCGCGTGACCGAGCTCACGCTGGCCGCCGAGACCGGCCGCGCCGGCCGGGTCGAGGACGCGCTGCGCCACGTGCGCGCCGCGCGCGAATGGCCCGGGCACCTGGGCGCCGGCAAGCCCTATCCCGCCGACGTGGACGAATCGCTCGAAGACGCGATGCAGTGGAAGCTGCTTGCCGGGACGCGACGTGCGAAGGACGCCGCTGCCGCGCTCGAACGCGTGGCGGCCGGCGCCGGCCGGAGCACCGGCGCGGGCGCCCTGGCGTCGGCGCTGGCGCTGCGCGATGCCGGGCGCGCGGCCGACGCGACCCGCGTCATCGCACGCTGGGAGGCCGCCGAGTCCGACGCGGCCGTCCGGTCATGGGGCCGTGCGCTGTTCGACGGCCGCGCCGTGGCCAGGCCTGCCGGCAACGGCACCCTGCTCGATCCCCTCGCGCGTCTGTGGGCCGCGGGCGGGGTGTGACCTCGCGGCGCGGGCACTGTGACGTGACGGGGGCCTCGCAGCAGACGCCGGACGTCGCGTGGCAACCCGTGACTCAAGAAGTCGGGCCACTTGTCGATGGATCCCCCGAGGGCTTGCCGCACGTCTGCGGGCCGGCCCCTGACCCGACGCCTCCGCCATGGACGACATCAGCCATCCTCCCCGGCCCGGCACATGGGTGATGGCGCCGCGCGCCTGCACGCGATGCGGCGCGCGCATGCCGATCGACTTCACCAGGCCGCAGGTCGAGTGCCACTGTCCCGAGGGGCACGAGTCGTGGTACTTCGATCGCCCGCAGCGGACCTGGCGTCGCGCGCCCGATCAGCCGCCGTCACCCGCGGCCTGATTGCCGACTGATTTCCGGCTGGATCGATCGACGTCCGTCGCGGTGCCGTGGGGCGACCGCCCCCGCGGCATGCCCGCGTTCCCGGCGTCGGCGCCGCGCGCAGCGCGCCGGCTCGACGCAAGCTCTGCCGTCGATAACTCATCGGGAAGACTTGCGCGGCGGCCGCGTCGATGGCAGGCTGTCGGCTCGGTCGCCGGGAGGATTCCGCTCTTGTCATCGCATTCGTCCGTGATTCGTACTTTCGCTCTTTCCTTGGCCGCGACGGCCGTCGTCGCGGCACAACCCGCAAGCCCCCAGGCGCCGGTGCCGGCTGCCCGCATCCAGGCCGTGCGCGTGCCCGACGCCGCGATCGTGGTCGACGGCGTCCTCGACGAGCCGGAGTGGGAGCAGGCGACACCGGCGACGACGTTCTGGCAGCAGCAGCCCGACGAAGGGCAGCCCGCCTCGGAGCGCACCGAGCTGCGCATCCTCTACACCGCCAACACCCTCTACGTCGGCGTGCTCTGCCATGACCGCGACCCGGCCGGCATCGTCGTCTCCGATGCCCGGCGCGATTCCTCGCTCACCGAGACCGACAGCTTCGCGATGATCCTGGACACCTACCGCGACCGGCAGAACGGGTTCGTGTTCGGCACCAACCCGGCCGGGATCGAATACGACGGTCAGGTGACCAACGAGGGTCAGGGCGGCGGCGGGCTCGCGGCCGGTCAGATGCAGTCCAGCGGATCGGGCGGCGGGTTCAACATCAACTGGGACGGCGCGTGGACCGTGAAGGCGCGGGTGACGGCCGAGGGCTGGACCGCCGAGTTCGCGATCCCGTTCCGGACGCTGCGCTTTCCGGCGCGCGACGCGCAGACGTGGAACCTCAACTTCCAGCGCAACATCCGGCGCCGTAACGAGCGCGCCTTCTGGTCGCCCATCCCCCGGCAATACGACCTCAACCGCGTGTCGCTGGCGGGCGAAGTCACCGGGATCACCGTGCCGGCGCTTCGCAACCTGAAGGTGACGCCCTACGCGCTGGCCAACATGGTGGAGTCGGGCCCGCGGCCCAGCCACGGCGTCGTGCTCGGCGACGTCGGCGCGGATCTGAAGTACACCCTGACGCCCAGCCTCGCGCTGGACGCGACGGTGAACACCGACTTCGCCCAGGTGGAGGTCGACGACCAGCAGGTGAACCTCGATCGCTTCAACCTGTTCTTCCCCGAGAAGCGGCCGTTCTTCCTCGAGAACGCGGGGCTGTTCACCGTGGGCAATTCAGGTGAGGTCGACCTGTTCTTCAGCCGGCGCATCGGGCTGTCGGCCGGTGGCCACAGCATCCCGATCCTGGGCGGAGGACGCCTCTCGGGCAAGGCCGGCGCCTACAACATCGGCGTGCTCGAGATGCAGACCGACAGCCGGCGGTCCGAGCCTGCCAACAACTTCGCGGTGATTCGCGTGAGCCGCGACCTGCCGAACAAGTCGGCGTTCGGCGGCATCTTCGTGAACCGGCAGGGCGTGGGCGAACGCGCGCGCGCCGAGGACTACAACCGCACCTACGCGCTCGACGGCAAGCTCGGCATCGGCGACGACACCGTGATCTCGGGCTTCCTCGCGCGCACCCAGACGCCGGGCGCGATCTCCGGCCGGCAGCACGCCTACAACGTGCGGGCCCGCACGAACCGGCCGCGTTATGACGTGGAGCTCGGCTATCAGGAGGTCGGCGAGAGGTTCAATCCCGAGGTGGGATTTCTCTCACGCGCCGGGTACCGCAAGCCCGATCTGCGGCTGATGACCCGGTTCCGGCCGAAGGACTTCCTGAAGCTGCAGGAGGTGAGACCGCACGCGAACTACCGGGCGTTCTGGGGGTTCGACGGCTTCCAGGAGAGTTCGTTCACGCACCTCGACAGCCACTGGCAGTTCAGGAACGCCTACGAGATCCACACGGGGCTGAACTTCATCACGGAGGGCGTCCGCACACCGTTCGCGATATTCCCCGGCGTCGTGGTGCGACCCGGCACGTACCGCAATGCCGAGACGCAGCTCCGGCTGATCACCAACCAGGGCGCCCCGGTGAGCCTGAGCTTCATGACCTTCATCGGCGGCTTCTTCGGTGGCGATCGCGTGACGCTGAACCCCGAGCTTCGCGCGCGGATCGGCGATCGCCTCACGTCGGAACTGACCTACACGCGCAACGACGTCCGGCTGCCGGAAGGGCGCTTCACGACGAACCTGGCGCGGCTGCGCGTCTCCTACTCCTTCACCACCCGGGCATTTCTCCAGGGGCTCGTCCAGTACAACGACCGCGCCGATCTGTGGTCGGTGAACCTGCGCCTGGGCTGGCTGCAGGACGCCAACACGGGCCTGTTCGTCGTCTACAACGACACGCGCTACATGTACGACCTCATCGCGCAGCCCGAGCGCAGCGACCGGTCGCTGGTGGTGAAGTTCAGCCGCATGTTCGATCTGCTGCGGTAGGGTCGCGTCGCGGCCCGCGCGCCGCGACAGCCGCCTACGGCTGCGTCTTCACGACGACCGGCTTGCCGTTGAGTGCGCGGGGGTCGACGCCCGACACCTTCGTCACCCTGCGGGCGCCGTTGACGAGCGTCGTCACCTCGAGGTCGACCGGCGCGGCCTCGGGCAGGCCGAAGTGCACCGGCATCATGTTCTGTGAGCAGTAGCCGCTGCCCGAATCGACCAGTCGCGTGCCCAGCAGCGTCTTCGTGCCGGCCCGATACGCGCGCACCTCCGAGCCGGCGCGCGTGTACAGGCCGCGTTCGTCGAGGACCAGCACGTTCAAGCCCCGCTGCCGGAGCGAATCCGGCAGGCGGTTGCGGTACAACTGGTGCGATCCCTGGGTGCCGTTGTCGGCCAGTGCGAGGTCGAGATCGCCGTCGGCGTCGAAGTCGACCCACTGGACGCCGTGCGTCGCATCGCGATGGGCGACGATCGAGGGCATCACGTCGCGGAAGGTGGTGCCCGCCCAGTGATAGAGGTAGTCACGCACGAACATCACGTTGGAGAGGAAGCTGGCCACGTACAGATCGAGCCGTCCATCATTGTCGAAGTCGCCCCAGGCCGCCGTCGTTGCGTGGTAGTCGCCAGCGACGTCCACCTCTGGCGCCACGTCCGTGAATCGCCCGCCGCCGTCGTTGCGATACAGGGAGTTGGGACCGTAGTTGGCGACGAACAGGTCCAGGTCGCCGTCGTTGTCGAAGTCGGCCACGGCCGCTCCCACGCCGCCATACACGAGCGGGCGGCCCGCGCCATCCATCCCCAGGTCCTTCGCGACGTCGGTGAAGTGGCCGTTGTCGTTCCGGAAGAAGCCATTGAGATCCCCGTCCTGGTTGGCGACGAACAGGTCGAGGTCGCCATCGCCGTCCATGTCGAACCAGACCGCCCCGACGGTCTTCCTCGGGTCGGCGATGCCGACGGCGGCCGCGACATCGGTGAAGCGGCCACCATCGTTCCGGAACAACGAGTTCGGCCGGTCGCGGTACGCCACGAAGAGATCGACATCGCCATCGCCGTCGTAGTCGATGAACGCGGCCTGACGGGTCGTGCCCCACTGGTCGACACCCAGCGAGCGGCCCACGTCGAGGAAGCGCTTGCCGCCGTCGCTGCGGTACAACCGGTTCGGTACGCGCGCTCCCCGTGCGTAGCCGACGAACAGGTCGGGGTAGCCGTCGCCGTTGTAATCGCCCCAGGCGGCCACGCGCACCTCGTCACCCTCGGAGAGGCCCACCTCGGCGGCCACGTCGACGAACGTCCCGTTGTCGTTGCGGTAGAGCCGGCTCATCTGGCCGCGGAATCCGACGAACAGGTCGAGGTCGCCGTCACCGTCGAAGTCGGCCCACGCGTTGGGCTGCCCGCCCGGGATCGCGAAGGTCCCGGGCTGCACGGGCTCGAACAGCAATCCGATGTCGAGACTGCCGTCGGCCCGTACGGGTGATGGGGCGACCTTGTCCGCCATCCCGACATCGTCGCGCAGCGGGTAGAGCATCAGGCGATGCCGCGCCGCCTCGTCGACCTTTCCCCGACTGAAGACCATCGGGAAGGCCTTTCCGTCGCCCCAGGGCTGGGTCAGGTCCTTGTAGTGCGGGCTCAGCGGCTGCGCCGAGTTGCCAGGGACGCTCAGGCCGACGGAGCGATCCCAGTCCTTGACGTCGAAGACGAACGAGAACGATGCGCCCGAGGCCTGCCTGGAACTCGTCTCGCTCAACCCACCTGCGGCCATCACCGTAAACGCGTCACCGCCCCGCCGCACGGGATCGACGCGGAAGAGGTCGGCCGCGCCTGGCGCACCGGCCAGCGGGTGGACGAAATCGGCCGTGTGCAGGTCGCCCCACTTCCACGCGGCGATGTCCTCGCCTTTCTTCCTGGTGAGGTCGGCCACCGCCTGCGTCAGCGCCTCGATGAGGATGGCGTCGCGCGCCCTGGCCGGGTTGGCGCCGTAGGCCCGGTCGGGACTCCGCATCCAGGCGATGATGCGGCGCATGTCGTACTGCGTCACGCGTCGCTTGCCGGCCTCCGGCACGCGCGGCGCGAACGCCAGCGGACCGAGCTTCAGCGTCCAGTATTCGTAGATGGCCGCGGGCGTCGAGTCGCGATCGAGCACGAAGTTCCACCCCAACAGCAGATCGCGCGCCCGTGCCACGCGCGCGTCATCGATGCGAAGCCCCTTCAGCAGCGGCACGAGCTGGCGCGCCGGCAGCGAGACCACGTCCTGCTGCAGCGCAGCCATGTCACTCACCGTGAACTTGCGGTTCTGGGCGAGCACCTCGAAGACCCGGTCGAAGCGGTAGGGCGCGCTGTACTCGTAACCCAGCGGAATCCGGTAGCCGGGCACGATCTTCGGCACCACGTCGTTGTTCGACGAGTTGTAGAAGCCGCGCGGGGTGTTCAGCTGCTTGGGCAACTGGTCGAACGGCACGTGGCCGTCCCATTCGTACTTGCTGTCCTTGCCCGGCACGGGGAGCAGCCCGTCCCAGTTCCTGCGGACCGGCGTCCACGCCACGCCGACATAGCCGTAGTTCCCCTCCACGTCGGCGTAGACCAGCGAGTGCGACGGGATGAACCACGCCTTCGGCAGCGCGTCGTTGAACTCCTTCCAGGTCTTCGTCTGCATCACGTTGAGCGATCCGAGGTAGCCGGCGCCGCCCGGCTCGGCGCCGACCCAGCGCAACGCGAACGCGCGCGGCCGCTTCGAGCTCTGGTACAGGACCGGCCCATGCCGCGTGTACTTGTGCTCGACGACGACCGGTTCGGCCTTGCCCTTCACCCAGATCAGGTGCCTCTCCACCTCCATGTCACGCCACTGCCCGTCGGCGAGGTAGCGCGTCGGGTTGGCGGGATCCGTCTCCTCGACGTAGAGATCCTGCTGATCCATCCCGAGGATGGTGAAGCCCCAGGCCAGGCGGTCGTTGTGACCGATGCTGATGCCGGGCAGCCCGGGCTCGGTCGCGCCAATGGCGCTCCAGCCCGGCGCCTCGAGGTGGACCACGTAGCGCAGGGCGGGATTAACCACCTCGCGGTGCGGGTCGTTGGCGATGATCGGCATGCCGGTGGCGGACTTCGTGCCGCCGATCACCCAGTTGTTCGAGCCGAGATCGGGGTCGGGCAACCACGCGTCGGGCCCGCCGCCCGGCCCGGGTGTCGCCGCTGCCAGCACGTCAGGCAGGCCGACTGACGCCGCCCGGCTGCCGGCCGCTGGCGCCAGGTTCCAGCGGAGGTTGTTCGCCTCGCGGGTGATAGCGAGGATCTCGGGTTCGATGTCCTCGAGATCGAGTCCCTCCGGCACGGTGAACCTTCGCGCTGGATCCGTCGGCTTGAGCTCGAGCACCTTGTCGAGGCCCATCGCCTTGATGTCGAGCGCGCGGTTCACCTCGCTCGCGGCGTTACGCGTCAGCGTCCAGCCCGGCATGCGCGTGAGGACGGTCTTGGCCGTCCACACCGGCTGCGGCCGGAAGCCCATGATCGTGAACTCGACAGGGATCTTGTTCTCGTCGAGCGCCTTCTGGATGGAGGCGTTCACGCCGCGCGCGAAGGCGTCGAACACCACGGCGCCCTCAGGGTGGTAGCGATGGAACTCCTCATCCCAGTTGCCGCGGAACGCGAGCAGCCGGGCGAAGCTGTCGCGCGTCACGTAGGCCTCGCCGAGCACCTCGGAGAGGCGGCCTTCGCCGTTGCGGCGCCACATCTCGAGCTGCCACATGCGGTCCTGCGCGACGACGTAGCCCTGGGCGAAGAACAGGTCGTGCGTGTTGCGGGCGTAGATGTGGGGGATGCCCCACTCATCACGCAGTACTTCGACGGGCTCGCGCAGCCCGCGTACGATCAAGGTTCCATCGAGTTGCGCGAGCGCGCCGCGGGCGGCCGCGGCGAGATCCGGCGGCTTGGGCGCCGGCGCCTGGGCGGCCAGCCACGCCGAGATCGCCGTCGCGAGGACGATGGGCAGCCCCGCACGAACTGTGAATCGCATCGGATCCTCCACGGCGGCGCGGGTCGGCGACGGGCAGCCTGTCACGGCCGCCCCGCCTCGGCCCGCCGGCCGCGTCACGTCAGAACTGTACCCTCGCGCCCCACTGCACCTGGCGCGCATCACGCGCCGCGGTCCGCACCGCGAAGCT
>JBDIBB010000012.1:0-51950 GCA_039812685.1 Vicinamibacteraceae bacterium | reverse complement strand
GCCAGCGAGCGGAACGGCGTCTGGAAACAGCGTCGGCGCCGTGGGCTCGATCGGCGGCGTTGATGCGGGCGGCGCGTCCACAACGGTTTCCACGGCCGTCGCATCGCCAGCCGGACGCTGGAGTTTCGGCCCCGGGAACACGCGCACCACGCCCTGCCGATCGCGATCGAGCCGGAAGACGCCCTCGCGCTGGCCGTAGCGCAGCGCGTCCACGAGGCCGCCGAAGCCGTACCGGCGCTCGTCGAAGGTGTCGTCGTGCTGGCGGACGAACTGCTTCACCTGCCGGAGGTACATCGGGAAGCGCGGCGACACGTCGGGCCGGGTGAATGCGGTCACGATGACCCGAAGCCCTTCGACGGGACCGGTGCGGGACGCACCGTCGGCATCGACCGGCCCGGCCGCCGCGCCGGTGGCGGGTTCGGTGGGCAGGGGAGGCTCCTCGGCGACCGGCGCCGGTGCTGGCGCCGGTGCCGGGGCTGGGGCTGGCTCGACGTGCTCGGCCTCGGACCGCCCGCCGCGGTCGCGGCGCTCGGTCCGCTCGGCGCGATCCGGGCGCTCGGCGCGATCCGGGCGATCCGTGCGATCCCCACCGGAGGCCGCGGGCTCGACGCCTTCGCGCAACTCGACGTGGAAGCTCCGCTCGGTGCCCTTCAGCGCCACGTGTCCGGCCTTGGCGAGCTTCTGGACGAAATCGCGGAAGGAGCTGGCGCCATACGCGCGTTCCGAGAAGCTGGAGTCGAGCTGGAGCAGCGTGCTCTTGAGCAGCCCGAGCTGCGGTGCCACCTCGCGATCGGCCAGCAGCTTGAGGGCGCGCTTGATGAGCGGCATGGCGCCGGCGAGGTTGCCGTCGCTGCCGGTACGGCCGCTGCGATCGGCGTGCCGCCCGCGTGCCGGGACGCCGATGATGTCTTCGTAGGCCACGAACTCGGTGCAGTTCTTCTGCATCACCTGGCTCGTGAACGCGCGGCCGCCCACCACGAACACCTTGCGGTCGTACTGCTTGAGCTTCTCGACGAGCGTGATGAAGTCCGAGTCGCCGCCGACGATGACGAAGGCGTTGATGTGGCCGTGGGTGAAGGCCATTTCCAGCGCGTCGAGCGCCAGGTTGATGTCGGCCCCGTTCTTGTCGCCGCCCGGCGTGAGGTTGCGCTGCACCATGTGAATGGCGTGCTGGGACATCGACCGGCCGTAGTCGGTGGCGCGGGTCCAGTCGCCGTAGGCGACCTTGCTCACGACCTCGCCGCGTTCCTTGATGGCCTCGAGGACCGCGCCCACGTCGAAGTGGGAGCTGAGGGTGGTCTTCACGCCGATCTCGATGTTGTCGAAATCGATGAAGACGGCAATCTTCAATCGTTCATCACTCACACGAACATCCTGAGCACGGGGCACAGCGGGACGGACCCCGGCGGAAGGCACCCTTCACGGAGCCGGAGGTCCCGATGTGGAAGGACCGCTGCGAAGCGGGTGCGCGTCGACATGACGCAGTCGCAGGGGCGGGGTGCCTGAGACAACCGGCTGGTCACGACAATGGTACTGGTCGATCTCGGCACGGGTCAAGGCGCGAGGCGGTTGCCGGCAGTCGGTGCGACGGTCGACGCATCGAAGACCGCCAGTTTGTACAGCGTGCGCAGCAGTGCGGGTGCCAGCAGATCCTGGCCGTAGGGTGGCCGCGGATCCACGCCGGGGTAGCGTGTCCGCCACGGCGGCCGGCGGAACCGGTCGTTCCAGTACATGTCGCGCCCGTCGGCGCAGAGGCAACTCGAGCTCGCCGCGCTGCAGGCGCAGGGTTCGGCGAGCACCCGCAGCAGCCACACGTGAACGGCCAGGCCCGAGAACTCGGGCAGCACGTCTTCCACCGGCCTGGGCTGCTCCACGAGGACGCCGGGTCGCAGCGTGTCGCCGGACACCATGGTGCCGGTGGCCTCGGGCAGCCATGCGGTCGCGAACGTGGCGCGGCTGGCCGAGGCGTCCACCAGGGTGCCGGCGACGGTGACGAGAGCGCCCAGCCCGAGCGCGGTGACCACGATGGCGCGGCCTGCCCGGCCCGCCAGCAGGGGGGCGGCCGAGGCGGCCAGTGGCGGGATCACGGGCAGCAGGTAGCGGGGGCCCCAGGTCCAGCCGCCGAAGTCGTAGAAGCCCGCGTTCACCGCCAGCACGGCCAGCGCCCCGCCGCCTGCCGCACACGCCCACGCCGGCTGCTGCCGCGCGCGGAGGCCGACGGCCACCAGGCCCAGCGCGGCGATCGGCGCGTGCCAGAGCAGGCCCTTGTTGATGCCGATCGTCAGGCGCGCCAGGTTGCCGGGCAGATCGCCGGTGAAGACGGGCTCGTTGTAGCCGGAGGCGAACGGCGATCCCCACTGGAGGTGATTGAGCCAGAGTTGCGCGGCGAGGGCGGCGCCGATGCCCGCTGCGCACGCAAGGATCGCGCGCGCGCGTCGCGGCGGCGTGCCGGCCGCCACGGCGGTCGCCACCAGCACGCCGGGCGCCAGCACGATGAGGACGGGTTTCGTGAGGATGGCCGCGCCGGCCGCCAGCCCGGCGCCCGCGGCCTCATGCCACAGCCCGCCTGCGTCGTAGCGCAGCACCAGCCACATCGTCAGGGTGACCAGCAGGGCCATCAGCGGATCGGCACCGTCGCTGACGCCCGTCGGCCAGGCAAAGGTCGTGAGGACACTGCCGAGGCCCAGGAGGATCGCGCCACCAGTAGACGCCCCCAGCAGGCGCGCGATCCGGAAGGCAACGGCCGCCGTCAGCGCGGTGAGCAGTGGATTGAACGCCAGCAGCGCCGCATGCGCTCCGGTGCCCGTGGCCGGGAGCCCGAGCGCCGTCGTGAGGGTCAGCATCGCGGCGAGCAGCAGCGGCCAGCCCACGCCGTACTTGCTGTGGGCGCGGCCGTCGACGCCTCTCCGGGCGCTCGGGTTGATCGGGATGTGATCGTCGAGGAACAGGTCGTCGATGGCGAGGTCCCCGCGCCGCGCAAGGCTCTCGGCCGTGGCGAACATCGCGCGGCCGTCGGAGCTGCGCGGAAACGCGGATGGTGAGGCCGCGAGCACGGCCACCCAGGCCAGCAGGCCCACGAGAAGGGCGGCGCGCCGGTCGCCGGCCGGCCACTTCAGGCTCGTCATGTCTGGCGGATCGGGAGCACGCGAATCGACGCCGATCATATCCTCCCGTGCGGCGCGTCCGGCCGCGGCGGCGCGGGGCGAGCCGCCCTGGAGGCGGGCGTGTCGGGCACCGTCGGAGCGTCGGGAGGGCAGTCCGCGGCAGCCGATGACCGCGCCTCAGGCTCGTACGTCGAGCCGGCGGCCGACTTGGCGGTCGTCGTCCTCGGTGTCCTGATCTGCGGGTTGCTGCCGGGGCGGCTCGCGACGCTTGCGGGGCTGGCGGTCGCGCGACGGGGTGACCGAGCCGCGGGGATCGCGTTCGGGGAGCGGATCGACGCGCGGGAGAACGAGGGGGTCGCTCATCGGCTCACCTCATCCGTGTCTCGGCCGTTTCCGCCGCGGCCTTCAGTGCATGCCGTAGCTCGTCTTCAGTTCCTTCAGCCAGGTCATCGTCTGGATGCACACGCGGGAGAAGTCGGCGAAGCCGAGTTTCAGCCGCCGGCCCACCTCCTCGTCGAGCCGGAGGTCCATGGCTTCGGCGCCCAGGCCCGTGCCGACCGCCTTGGCCGCAAGGTTCGCGAGCACCACCGCGTCGACGGTCGGGCTTGGCGAGGTGACCGGCACGGAGTGGTGCTGCTCGATGGCCGCCGTGATGTCGGCGGGAAATCCCCAGCGTCGAGCCATCTCGGCGCCCACCTCGGCATGGTCACAGCCGAAGAGATCGCGTTCGGCCTCGACGAACGCGATGTTGCGTTGGTCGCGTCGGGCCAGGATCTGCTTCACGTCGGCCTTGAGGAACCGCACCATCACCAGCTTGCCGATGTCGTGGACCAGCGCCGCGATGGATGCCGTTTCGGGAATGCCGGCGCGCGGCCGCTCCTTCTGCAGCGCCTTCACGGCCAGCGACGCCGCCGCCGAGTGCAGCCACAGGTCGTCCTCGGCGAGGTCGTAGAGCGGGGCGTTCACTTTCAGACGCCTCAGGTAGTCGCCGATCACGATGTCGAGCAGGCGGGCCGCGCCGAGGCGCACGACGGCGTCGCGGATGCTGTCGATGCGCTGCCAGCCGCCATAGGCCGCCGAGTTCGACACGCGCAGCACCGTGGAGACGACGGCCGGGTCGAACTCGATGTATTCCGCGATGCGGGCCGGGCCGATTTCCTCGTCCTGCAGCGCCCGCATGAGCCGCTGGGCCGTGGCGGGCAGCGGGTCGAGGCGGTCGATGCCCTGGAGGAGTCCCTGAGGAATGGCCATGGATATCCGGCGGCCGTGCGCCACGATGTCGCGCGCGTGGACCGACACCGGGGTTATCGGCACCCGGGGGCGGGAGCGCCAGCGGGACGGCTGGCGGCCGATGCTGGAAGCCGTGCCGCGGGCCGCTAGCGGCCCCGGTCGTGGGGCAGCTCGCCCCGCGGCGCCCGCAGGTAGGCGAACGGGGTGTAGAGCAGCAGGTTCGACACGCGGGAGGTGTAGACGTCGGCGTAGAGCTCGACCTGGTGTGCGAGCAGGCTACGGTCATTGCCCGCCGACATCAACGGGCCCCAGATCGGGTTGGCGATGGCGCCCAGCGAGGCGGCCAGCGGCGCCACCTCCTCGTCGAGCCGCTCGAGGCGGGCGCGCAGGCGCCCGAGCCGGGCCTCGGCCGTCTCCCGGCCCGTGTCGGCCGCGGCCACCTCGCCGCGCTGCAGCAGGAGCCGCCACTGGGCCTGCTCGAGTTCGAGCGACGCCTTCTCGGCCATCAGGGTGTCGAGGCGGTCCTGATCGGCGTGCCGGGCCTCCACCTCGGCGAGTTCGATCTCGAGTTCCCGCACGATCAGGCCCGTCCGCCAGCGACGGATGTTCTTGCTCACCTGGACGTCGGTGTAGAGGTGGTCGCCGACGTAGAGGATCTCGGCGCCGGACAGCCCGAGGTACTCCTCCACCTGTCCCGCATGGCCGCCGAGGTAGACGCCCGGGCCGGTCGGGCCTTCCACGCACGGCCGCAGGAGCCCCTCGTCGTCGGTCACCTCGAAGAGCGGGCCGCGCCCGGCGAAGAACTCGGGCTTGCGCGCGCCGACGATGACCAGGTCGAAGATCTCGCGCCAGGTCGATCCGTCGGGCAGGTGGCGGTCGATGGCGGCGGCCATCATCGAGCGCGTGTAGGGCCACTCCGAGTTGGTGATGAGCACCAGCTTCTTGCCCGCCTGGCGCTGATCGAGCAGCGCCTGCGCGAGGTCGGGATCCGGCACGGCGTAGCGGGCCGGATCCTGGACGATCTCGCGCTTGAGCAGGCCCTCGGCGTGCGCCTGATCCAGGGCCCGGTGCACGCCGGCCCACAGTTCCGAGTAGCCGACGGGCTGGCTGAACCGGCCGGCGTCGAGCCGGTCGACGAGCTGGGCGTACATGCACGCTTCCGAGAGCGAGAAGAAGGTGTTGAGGAACACCCAGCGCGGCTCGTCGGTGACCTGCAGGCGTGAGTAGAGCCGGCGCTGATCCTCGAATTCCAGGCGGCGGGTGCCGTGGATGGCGCGCTTGACGTAGCCGAAGCGGTCGGCCTTCACGAGGTTGCCGATGTGGGTGTCGACGGCGAGGCCGCGGACGCAGAGGCCCGGGACGAACTGGAGGTCGTCGACGGGCCAGCCCTGTTCGAGCAGCTTCGCCTGGAGGTACTCGTAGGCGCGGCGTTCCCAGGCCTCGACGTGGTAATGGACCAGCGTGTAGTCCATATCGTAGCCGATCGCGCGGATGGCGCGCAGGTTGAGCGTCCGGTTGCAGTAGAGGCCGCGGCCGGGCGCGGGGATCGCTGGCGGAACGAGCTTCGTCTCCATGGCCGATGTGCCCCTGAGTGGCGCTCTCCTCGCGAGCGATGTCGGGATTGTAGGGGCAAGTCCGGGCCCGGGGAAGCGGCGGGGGCGCACGGCGGAAGGCGTCACGCGCGCCGGTGCCCCGTGCGAGCCCGCCGCCGGAACCGGCTTCTTCGGCAATTGACAAGCGGCCATCTCTGGCGGAAACTCTCGCCACTCAGAATCTGGCGCCGCCGGACCGCGGCGCCCCGAGAGGGTCGCTCCGATGCGAAGAGTTGCAGGATATTCGTGCCTTTGTGCCCTGTTGCTGTGCTTGCCCGTCCCCGTGCTGGCGCAGGCCACGGGTGCCATCACCGGTCAGGTGACCGACGAGTCGGGAAGCGTCATGCCCGGCGTCACCGTCGAGGCGACCAGCGAGGGCACCGGCTCGGTGCGCACCGCGGTGACCGGCAGTGACGGGTTCTACACGCTGCCGCTGATCCAGCCGGGCCGCTACACGGTGCGCGGTACGCTCCAGGGCTTCCGCACGGCGGTGAAGGAAGGCGTGGTGGTGTCGGTCAACAGCACGTCTCGTGTCGACCTGCAGCTCTCGGTCGGATCCATTGAGGAGTCGATCACGGTGCAGGCCGCGGCGCCGCTGGTGGAGACGGCCAACGCCACCATGGGCATCGTCATCGACGAGCGAAAGGTCGTCGATCTGCCGCTGAACGGCCGGAACTTCACGCAGCTCGGCACGCTCATCCCCGGCGTCGTCGCGCCGCCGGGCGCGCTGGGCGGACAGACGGGCGATGCGACGCCGGGCGGCTTCGGCAACTCCACGGGCGGCTTCAACGTCAACGGCCAGCGCAACCAGTCGAACAACTTCCTGATGGATGGCGCGACCAACAACGACACGTTCAACACCGGGTTCGTGCTGCGGCCGCCGCCCGACGCCATCCAGGAGTTCAAGATCCTCACGCACGGGTACACCGCGGAGTACGGGCGCAACGCCGGCTCGGTGGTGAACGTTGTGACGAAGTCGGGCACCAACACCTGGAGCGGCAGCGCCTGGGAGTTCAACCGCGACGATTCCATGCAGGCCCGCAACTTCTTCGCGCCGTCGAACCAGCCCAAGCCGAAGCTGAAGCAGAACCAGTTCGGCGTGGCGGGCGGCGGGCCGATCGTCAGGAACGCCCTGTTCCTGTTCGGGTACTACGAGGGCTACCGCAACAAGTCGGGATCGACGACGAGCCTCGTGGTGCCGACCGCAGCGCAGCGGGCGGGCAACTTCGGCGCGACGACCATCCGCGATCCGCTCACGGGCCTGCCGTTCCCCGGCAACACGATTCCCTCGGATCGTCTCAGCCCGATCGCGCTGAAGCTGATGAACGACTTCATCCCGCTGGGCAACGTGGCAGCCAACCGCTACACGGTATCGCCGACGATCACCGACGATCGCGATCAAGTCGGCCTGCGCGCCGACTACCGCATCAACGACGGCCAGACGCTGTTCGCGCGCTACATGCTGGCCGAGACCGAGCGGCTCACGCCGAAGACGGTGCAGCCGGCCGACACCGTCGCGACGGCGCGCCTCCAGGACATGATGGGCAGCCACACCTGGATTGTGTCGGCCAACAAGATCAACGTCGCCCGCGCGTCCTTCAACCGCATCTACGCGAACCCGGCGGTGACCAGCGGGCTCAAGAACAGCGACTACGGCATCAACCTGAAGAACACGAACCCGCTGGCGGTCGGCCTGCCGTCGATTTCCATTTCAGGGTTCTTCGCCCTCGGCGACGCGCAGCAGCCCTTCGTGGAGCGCGTCAACAACGTGCTGCAGCTGAGCGACGACTTCACGTGGGTGCGGGGCCGGCACTCGTTCAAGTTCGGCGTCGACATGCGGCGTGAGTTCATGAAGATCGCCTTCATCAACCGCCCGAACGGCGACATGACCTTCAACGGCGCCATCACCGGCAACGCGTTCGCCGACTTCCTGATCGGCCGCCAGGCGCAGACGCGCGCGACGACCACGCAGGCCGTCCAGGAGGGCACCGGCTGGGCCTATGCCGGCTACGCGCAGGACGAGTGGCGCCTCAACGACCGGCTCACGTTGAACCTGGGCGTGCGCTACGAGCTCACGGAGCCGTTCATCGACAAGAACGACGCCATCACCGGCATCGACCTGTCCAAGCAGTCGTCGAAGTATCCCAATGCGCCGAAGGGCCTGGTGTATCCCGGCGACCCCGGCGTGCCGCGCGGGATCATCGCGACCGACAAGAACAACTTCGCGCCGCGGCTGTCGCTGGTGTGGGATCCGCGCGGTGACGCGCGGACCAGCGTCCGCACCGGGTTCGGCGTGTTCTACGACGCGCTGGCCGGCCAGGGCGACTTCTTCCAGAGCGGCGTCCTCTCGCCGCCCTTCACGCCGCTGGTCGAACTCAACACGCCGGCGAACATCACGCTGCAGGATCCGCTCGGCCCGGGCACGCCGTCGGCCAACCCGTTCCCCGCCAACCTCACCATCATCGGGTGGGGCACCGACTTCCAGACGCCCTACGCCTATCACTACAACCTGGGCGTGCAGCACCAGATCACCAACCGGATCGGCGCCGAGGTGGCCTATGTCGCCTCCCGCAGCTACCACCTGCCGATCTTCATGGAGATCAACCCCGGCACGTACGTGCCCGGGCAGACCGTGGCCGGACCGCGTGTTCTCGCGCCCTACTACGCGCTACTGCGGCCGACGTTCTCCGAGGCGCGGTCGTGGTACGACTCGCTGCAGACGAGCATCCGCATGCTGCCGACACGCGGCATCAACTTCATGGCCGCCTATACCTGGAGCCACGCGATCGATCACGTGTCGGGCCTGAACATCGGCGGCGAGTCGCGGCCGGTGCGCCCGGTCGTCCAGGGCGACAAGGCGAGCATCGACGCGGCGCTCAAGGCCGAGAAGGGCGACGCGCTGTTCGACGTCAGGCACCGCTTCGTGCTGAGCTTCGGCTACGAACTGCCGCGGCTGGCCAGCAAGAGCCCCGTCGTGCAGGGCGTGCTGGGCGGCTGGCAGCTCAACGGCATCTACCAGGCGCAGACCGGCTTCCCCTTCACCGTGGTGGACTCGGTGGTGACCATCCAGTACCTCACCAACCGCGCCAACGTCACCTGCGATCCCAACGATGGGCCGAAGAACACGACGCAGTGGTTCAACACGGCGTGCTTCCAGCGGCGTCCGGTGGCGCAGACCGGGCCTGACAAGCCGAGCAACCAGGGGCGCAACGGCGTGCGGGGTCCCGGGTTCCAGCGTACCGACCTGTCGCTGTTCAAGAACTTCGACTTCGCCGGCCACCACCGCGTGCAGGTGCGCGTCGAGGCGTTCAACCTGTGGAACCAGGCGCGCTTCGGCCAGCCGGTGTCCAACCCCGGCGCGTCGAACTTCGGGGCCATCACGGCGGCCGAGGACGGCCGCGTGATGCAGTTCGGAATCAAGTACTCGTTCTAGGGTCCGAACCGGGACCCGGGCTCGGAGGTCGAGCCTCATCGTCAGCCACCGGGCCGGGAAGGATGCCTTCCCGGCCCTTTTTCGTCGTGGTCCGCCATGAACCGTCGCGACTTCGTCCGCCTCGGCGCCGCCTCGGCGATCGGCGCCGTCGTCCCAGCCAGGGTCTTCGGCCAGGCACCGGCAATTGTCACCCCGGAGCGCATGCGGCCGCAGGTGCCGCTGGGAATCGCCAGCGGCGACGTGTCGGAAGGCCGGGCCGTCGTCTGGAGCCGGAGCGACCGGCCGGCGCGCCTGCTGGTGGAGTACTCGACGACATCCCGCTTCGACGATGCGCGGAAGGTCACGGGGCCCGCGGCGCTGGAGGAATGGGACTACACCGCGCGCGTCGTGCTCACGGATCTGCCGCCCGGACAGACCATTCACTATCGCGTCAGCTTCCTCGATCTGGGCGACCTGAAGACGCTCAGCGCGCCGCAGATGGGGAGCTTCCGCACGCCCGAGGCGGGCGGCCGCGCCACGCGTGACGTCACGATGGCCTGGTCGGCCGACACGTGCGGGCAGGGCTGGGGCATCGACGAGGCGCGCGGCGGCCTGCGGCTCTACGAGACGATGCGGCGCGCGCAGCCCGATCTCTTCGTGCACGTGGGCGACACCATTTACGCCGATCAGCCGCTGCGGCCGGAGGTGCCGCTCGACGACGGGACGATCTGGCGGAACGTGGTGACGCCCGAGAAGTCGAAGGTCGCCGAGACGCTCGACGAGTTCCGCGGCAACTACCGCTACAACCTGCTCGACGCGAACATGCGCCGGTTCCAGGCCGAGGTGCCCACGCTGGCGATCTGGGACGACCACGAGGTGCGCGACAACTTCTTCGACCTGCGCTCGCTCGAGGCCGACGCGCGCTACACGGAGAAACGGATGGGGGTGCTCATCGCGCGGGCGCGGCGCGCCTTCCTCGACTACCAGCCGCTCGCCATCGATGGCGACGATCCCGAGCGCATCTACCGCCAGCGCGCGCAGGGGCCGCTGCTCGACGTGATCGCGTGGGACATGCGCAGCTATCGCGGCCCGAACTCGCTGAACCGGCAGGCGGCGCTGGAGCCGGCGAGCTCGCTGCTCGGACCCGGCCAGCTCGCCTGGGTGAAGGCGCGGCTGAAGACCTCGCGCGCCCGCTGGAAGGTGATCGCCAGCGGCATGCCCATCGGCCTGATCGTTGGCGACTTCTATCCCGATCGCCAGTGGTTCGAGGCCGTCGCCAATGCCGACGATGGGCCGCCGCTCGGCCGCGAACTGGAAATCGCCGACCTGCTGGCGTTCCTCAGGCGCGAGCGCATCCGCAACGTCCTGTTCGTCACCGGCGACGTGCACTACTGCGCGGCGCACCACTACGATCCGGCGCGCGCGCGCTTCACCGACTTCGATCCGTTCTGGGAGTTCGTGGCCGGCCCGCTGCACGCGGGCACCTACGGCCCCAACGCGCTCGACATGACCTTTGGCCCGGAGGTGAAGTTCCTCGGGATTCCGGCCGGCATGAAGCCGGGCCGATCACCGGCCGAGGGCTTCCAGTTCTTCGGCACCGTGAAGGTGGACGCGAAGACGGAGGCGGCCACGGTGACGCTGCACAACGTGGCGGGGGACCGGCTCTACCAGGTGGAACTCGAAGCCGACCGCGGGTGAGGGCATCGCCGCGCGGCGCGGAGGCCGCGGGCACCGGCCGCGACGCGGCCGCACCTGGCCGCCATCCGCCCCGTTCGGCGCAGCCCGGCGGGCGGGCGCGTCGTCAGACCGTCGCAGGCCCGTCGCCGTTCGTCACGCTCGCGGCTGTCCCATCTGCCGGACCCCGACCCCGACGGGACAGCTCACGCCGGTGCCCCCGACGCCGCAGTAGCCGTCAGGGTTCTTGTGCAGGTATTGCTGGTGGTAGTCCTCGGCGTAATAGAACTCGCCGAGCGGCTCGATCGCGGTCGTGACCGGCCCGAAGCCAGCCTCCGACAGCGCCAGTTGGTACGCGTCGCGCGTGGCCGCCGCCGCCGCGCGCTGGGCCTCGCTGCGGTAGTAGATGGCCGAGCGGTACTGCGTGCCGACGTCGTTCCCCTGACGCATGCCCTGCGTGGGATCGTGCGTCTCCCAGAAGACACGCAACAAATCCTCGAAGGATCGCCGCGAGGGATCCCACACGACCAGCACCACCTCGGTGTGTCCCGTCATCCCGGTGCACACCTCCCGGTACGTGGGATTGGGGGTGAGGCCGCCGGCGTAGCCCGCCGCGGTGGTGTGGACGCCGGGCACGTTCCAGAATGTCTGCTCGACGCCCCAGAAGCAGCCCATGCCGAAGACCGTCCAATCCAAGCCCTCGGGAAAGGGCGGGATCATCGGCCCCCCGAGCACCTCGTGGCGCGCGGGCACGGGCATGCGCTCGGATCGCCCTGGCAGGGCGGTCCCGGGTGTCGGCAGCGTCAGCGGTCTCGTGGACATGTTTCCGGCCTCGGCAGAAGGATACGCCCCGGTGGTGGTCCCGGCCCGGCGCCCTCCCTCGATGCTACGACAGACCGGTGGATTCGGTCACACGGCGGGCGCGAAGTAAGATCGGCTGGTGCCCCGCACGCCAGAAGACCTCCTGAAGATCACGCCCGTGTGGCGCCGGCTCGGCGGCGCCGACCGTTCGCACCTCGCCGGCATTGCCCGGGTGGTCACCTACGATCGCGGCGAACGCCTCTTCAGCGAGGGCGACCCATCGGACTTCTTCATCACCATCGCCAGCGGCCGCGTGAAGGTGGTGAAGACCACCGCCGCCGGCAAGGACGTGATCCTCGAAGTGTTCGGCACCGGCGATCCGCTGGGCGCGGTCGCCTCCTACGAGGGCCGGCCGTTTCCGGCGAGCGCCATCGCGCTGGAGCCCACCACCTGCGTGGTGGTGCCGCGTCGCGAGTTCTTCGCGCTGCTCGAGCACCATCCGTCGCTGGTGCGCGGCCTGCTGCTGGGGCTGACGATCCGGCTCGTCGAGCTCACCAATCGCGTGGTGGATCTCACCGGCGGGAAGGTGGAGCCCCGGTTCGCGCGGCTGTTCCTCAAGCTGGCCGACGAGTCGGGTGAGGCTGCCGAGGAGGGGATCGCCGTGCGGGTGCCCCTCTCGCGTCAGGACCTGGCCGACCTGGCGGGCACCACCATCGAGACCAGCATCCGCATCATGAGCCGTTGGGGCAAGGAAGGGCTCGTCCGCACCGAGCGCGACGGCTTCGTGATCCTCGACAGGCGTGGCCTGGAGACGCTCGCCTCGGAGTAGGCGCGGGCGCCGCGGTGGCGGCGTCGTGCTAGGGGTGCCCCAGGGCGCCGGCGCCCTGGATCAGGTGGAACAGCAGGTCGTCGGGGAGCACCGTGTGCCAGTGTCCGGTGGCGCGCGCCGCGACCACCACGAGGAAGAAGACGCCGAGCACGCCGGCGGCCACGGCCCAGCCGGGCAGCGCCCAGCGGCGTGTGACGCTGCAGTGCAGCGCGTCGCGCGAGGGGCACGCCGTGATGCAGAGCAGGCAGGTGGTGCACTCGGCCGAGCGCACCGACGCGAGCCGATCGACGGGCAGCAGTGAGGGACAGGCCCTGGCGCACTTGCCGCAGTCGATGCAGGCGTCGGCGGTGCGGCGGATCCGCGTGGGGCTGACCAGCGCGACCAGGCCCAGCATGGCGCCGTACGGGCAGAGATACCGGCACCACACGTTCTTCACGAAGAGCGACGCCACCAGCAGCACGCCGATGACCATCGCGCTGGTCCGGCCCATGGCGCGGAAGAAGTCGAGCATCTTCACGTCGGCGACCAGCCCGTAGGGCGTGTAGAGGAACGCCTTCAGATCGGCCGTGCTCATCTGGGCGATCGCGTAGAAGAAGAGCCCGAACAGGATGTACTTCAGCGAGCGCAGTGGCAGGTCGATCCAGCGCGGCAGCGAGACGTTGCGGCCGAACATCTCACGGCCGCCCTCCCACAGCAGTTCCGACAGCGCGCCGATCGGGCACAGCCAGCTGCAGAAGGCCTTGCGCAGTACCCACGAGATGCCGAGGAACGCCACCAGGAGGAACATGCCGGCCGCGTGGATCTCGGGCACGTCCCAGGTGAGGATCCAGTACTTGAGGTTCATCAGCCCCGCGATCGGCAGCCAGCCTTCGACGCCCGCCGGCCGGTCGACCCGCGCACCCTGTCCGGCGGTCTCGTAGAAGCGTACCCAGCGGTAGAACTCGATGCCAATCCACACGTTCAGCACGGCGAACCCCACCTGCACCGCGTGGCGCAGCGTCTGGGTGCGGTCGGCGGCGCGTCGTGCCAGCGGTCGGCCCTGTTTGTCGCGCAGGATCAGCGGGGCGGCTGAGGTGGCTGAGGTGGCTGAGGTGGCTGAGGTCGGCAGGAACGCGCGCAGTAGCGGCATCGGACAGGTCCGTCAGGACACGACGGTACCACCGGCGTGGCCCGGCGGCTTATGACGGGGGTCATATGAGAGCCTGGGGATCTGCGACGGCAGGGGTCCGGGGATCGGGTGGCGGCTCGGCTGGCGGCGGTGTTTCCACGCGGTCGCGTCCGTTGCGCTTGGCCGCGTAGAGCGCGGCGTCGGACGCGCGAACCAGGTCCGATGCGCGGCGGCCGTGGTTCGGATAGACCGCCACGCCCACCGAGATCGACAGCGAGCCGTTGGAGGCCGGCGCGGGCAGTTCCAGCGCGCGGGCCGCCTGGCGCAACTCCTCGGCGCGACGAATGGCGTGCTCCAGCGCCGTGTCGGGCATCAGCACGGCGAACTCCTCCCCGCCATACCGGCACACGATGTCGGCACTGCGCACCTGGCGCTGGAGCATGTCGGCGAGCGCCCGCAGGACGCGATCGCCGGTGGCGTGGCCGAACGTGTCGTTGACGACCTTGAAGTGATCGAGGTCGATCATCAGGATGGCGAGCGACGATTGCTCGCGCGCGGCCCGCGACACCTCCAGCGCGAGGGTCTCCTCCAGGTAGCGCCGGTTGAAGAGTCCCGTGAGCCCGTCGCGGATCGACTGCTCGCGCAGGCCTTCGCGCAGCCGCAGGTTCACGATGGCCAGGCCCACCGTGTCGGTGAGCATCCGCGCCTGCCGCTGGCCGCTGGCGTCGCGCAGCCGCCCGTCGCCTCGCAGCGTCAGGACACCCGGCATCGCCCCCTGCGCCCGCAGCGGCAGGCACACCGAGTAGCCCTCGTAGCCATCCATCAGGTGCGGGCAGGTGAGCCCGGCGCGCATCTCCTCCACGGCGTGCGGCTGGCCGCGGCGTACCGCCCAGCAGGTGTCGCGGTGGAAGGTGACCGAGGCCGGTGCGTGGGGGCCCCACTGCCCGATGCTCTGCAGCACGCTGGTCTGCGGCAGGTCGAGGAAGATCGCGCCGCTCGAGTCGGGGAACAGCGTGGGCACGAGTCGCTCGATGACGTGCCCGGCCTCTTCCACCGACTCGCACGACTGCAGGAGCGCGCTCAGTTCGATGTGCGCGTCGCTGTCGTGCCGGTGCCGCTCGAGCTCGCCGACCCAGCGCCGCAGCTCCTCGTTGCTCTCGCGCAGCGCGTCGCCGGCGCGCCGCAACAAGGTGACGTCGGTCGTGTAGACGTCGGCCACGTCGTGGCCCGACCGCCCGTGCACCGTCAGCTGCAGCACGCGATCGCCGGCCTCGGCCTCCAGCACCTGCGTGAGGCCGTGCGCGATCAGCGACTCGAGCGGCAGCTCGCCGAAGCGGCCGATCGAGGCCACCAGGGGGTGTCCGGCCTCGATGCCGTAGCGGCGCGCCGCCAGGTTGGCGAACAGGACGACCCCCTGGCGGTCCACGCGCACGAGCGGCGACGGGTTGTGCCGCGAGAACGCGGCGTGCTCGGCCTGATCCTGCTCGCTCGCGAGCCGATCGCCCTCGTCGTGCACGACGAGATAGAGCAGTTGGGTCGACTCCGTGTTGAAGATGCCGGCGCGCACCTCGACGTCTCGCACCTGACCGTCGGCCAGGCGATGCCGCGCGGTGTGCGCGCGGCGGCTCAGCCACTGGGCGATCGGCGGGCTCGCGCCCGGCGCGGAGGGCCCGCTCGCCTCCTGCCGGCTTTCCCAGAGCCGGGACGTGGGCACCTGCCGGAGGGCCTCCCGTGGATACCCGTAGTAGGCCGCGGCCGCCGGGTTCACGTCGACGATGGTCGAGGTGACGGGATCCACCAGCAGCATCACGGCGGGGTGCTGCTCGAAGACGGTGCGGTAGCGATCGGCAATGCTCTTCGACTGCTCCCGCCGACGATTGGTCTCGCGCGCGACCTGCGTCAGCAGCACCAGGCCGAGGCAGAGCACGACGGAGATGGCCAGGCCCAGCAGTTCGGGCCTGATGTCGGCCGGCACCGCTTGCGCCTCGCCGACGCCCTGCCAGAGGGTGAGGCCGCGTCGGATGGCCATCAGCAGCAGCGCGAGGCTCACGCAGCCCCAGGCCCAGCCGTGCCTGGTGATGACCAGCAGGCGCAGCGCCGCGGCAACCGCGAAGCACTGGACCGTGAGCGCGGCCGCGACGACAACGAGGGTGAGGTGCGGGGAGGGCGTCATGCGGACCGTGTCTCCGTCGGGTCCTGCTTCTCGACGTATCGGCCGAGGCGCGAGGCGCAAGGAGGGGCTGGCGCGGCTACCAGTCCATCATCGCGCGAGTCGGGGAATCGGCGGAACAGGCCACCAGCAGCTCGAGGGTGGGGTCTGCCTCGACCCTGAAACCGCGGCTGGCGGCCGGCACGAAGAACACGTCGCCCGGGCGCGCCGGGAGATCGCCGACGGCGCCCTCGCCGGTGAGCACCACGGCCAGGTGATAGAAGGGACTACCCGCCGTCCACCGCCGGCGCCCGTCCACGCGAGCGCGCTCCATGCGGAAGAACTCGCACCGCGCAATCTCCGTGCGGCCGGCCGACAGGACGCGCGGGACGTTCCGCACTTGGTAAGGGCCGAGATCGGCCACCGCGAAGCCGCGCTCGAGGTGCAGCTCGCGTGGGCGCCCGTAGTCGTACAGCCGATAGGTGACGTCCGACGGCTCCTGCACCTCCACGATCGTGAGGCCGGGGCCGATGGCGTGAACCGTGCCGGCCGGGACGAGGAACGTGTCGCCGGCGCGGGCAGGATGCCACGCGATCAGGCGCTCGATCGCCCCGCTGCACGCGGCCTCACGCGCCTCGTCGGCTCCAACCTGCCGGGTGAAGCCCAGTCCCACCGTGGCGCCCGGCAGCGCGTCCAGCACGTGCCACGCCTCGGTCTTGCCAGCCGACCCGTGATGCTGGCGCGCGTACTCATCGTCGGGGTGCACCTGCACGGACAGTCGTTCCGAGGTGAACAGCAGCTTCAGCAGCAGCGGCTGCGCTCCCGGAAACGCGGCGTTGCCGAGCAGGCCGTCCGGATCGGCGGCGATCAGCGTTCCGAGCGTGAGACCGAGCGAGGTGTCGCAGGTGCCTGCCGTGAACCACGCCTCGCCGACCGGCGCCGCCGGCTCGAGCGGAAACCAGGGGCGCAGCGACGTCACGCCCCAGGGGCGCTGGTGGAATGCGGGGAGAAGGCGAAAGGGAAGCTGGGGCGTCATCTCGGCAGGGTCGTCCCGGGTGGCAGCGGTTCGGGGGAAGATGCCGGCCCCTGGCAGCCGGAGTTCAGCGTTGGCCTGGCGGCACCGGCGGACCGCTCACGCGGCGGCCGGCCTTCGGCCACCGCCGAGTATCCTGCGTGAGAGGCGGAAGATGACCACGACGAACCCGATCGCCACCACCAGCGCGAGCAGGGGCAGCAGGATGGCCAGGATGGCGGTGGCCGTCGCGCCGAACAGTTCCACGGAGGCGACGATGGGGTTGGCCAGGCCAACGGTGGCGGTCCCCGACCCGGCGCGCAGCGCGACCGTGGAACCCTGGACGATGGCGGCGGCGCCGCCACCGCCGATGACGATGGCCGTCCACTTCAGCAGCGGGGGCAGGTCGCCGAGGATCGATGCGCTGGTCACCATGCCGGCGATCACCGCTGCCGGTGTGGCCACCACGTCGAGTGCGTGATCGAACCACGGGATGTAGTAGCCGGCGACCTCGAGCACCGTGGCCGTCGCGAAGGCGAGCGTGGCCGGCGTGGAAGCGATCCACTCCCAGCCGCCCGCCAGCGGCGCGTAGCCGTAGCGTGACGCCACGCTCAGCGCCAGCAGTGGCACGAAGACGCGGAAGCCGCACGCCGCCGCCAGGCCGAGGCCGAGCGCGAGGCTGAGCAGCGTGTCGCCGTTGAGTTCCATGCCCGCCATCCTACCGCCAACCCGCGGCCGGTGCGATCGCCGCGCCCGGCCGGCGCCTTCCCCCATGGCCGGCGCCGGCAGCGGCCGCTCGCTACGACCCGGCCACCGTGAAGGGGGCGATCGCCTGCGTGGTGTCCCACCAGATGACCAGCTTGCCGGCGTTCTCCGTGACGTCGGCAAACCCGATGGACAGCTGGTCGATGGACATCGGCAGGGTCGACAGCTGCATCGGCGCGCGCAGCACGTCCTTGTCCGCCGTGTAGTTGTAGCTGCCCCAGAGGGCGCTCTTGTCGTTGGGGTCGAACTTCTGCTGGGCGCCCCAGTTGGAGAAGATCAGGGTCCAGCCTTCGGGTTTGAGGTCGACGAAGAGGCTGTACTCGCCTGCCGGCAGCGTCTTGCCGCCGAAGGTGAGTGGCACTTCCGTCCTGAACCGCGTGGACTGGTTGGCGCCCGCCCGCCAGACCGGCGCGCCGGCACCCACCTTCTTGCCGTAGTCGGCGCCGCTGCCGAAGATGCCGGTGCGCGTGCGCAGCAGCGGGCGGTTGTAGACGACGTCGATCCACTTGCCGCCTTCGTAGCGCTCGCCGCGGTCATCCTTCACCCAGCGTCCGCCGACCTGCGTCGCCGCGGTCCCTGGAGGGCTGAGGGGACGTTGTGCGCTCTGCTGCCCATGGAGAATGAAACCTGCCACCAGGACGGCGGCCGTCGTCCAGAACGTCCGGGATCTCGTCATCGAAGGCTCCTTGAGAACGGCACACCACCGTGTGCCGGCGTTCGATGGTAGCGTAATGGCAGGTTCGCGAACAGCCGAGCCGGTTGGCCCGGTCTTCGCGGACGACCGCGTACCACATCCTTCCTGGAGATCTCCCGTGAGCCTGGTCCGCACGCTTGCCTTTTGTAGCCTGCCGCTGCTCGCCGTCGCCGGCTGTTCGAGTCGTCCCGCCGCGGAGGCGGTTTCGGAGGCCACGCCGTCTGCCGGAGCTGCCGCGCCCGTCGGTACGGCCGCTGCCGCCGTCGAGTCGATCAAGCCCCTGAAGTCGGGTACGAGCAGCGCCGCCGCCGCGCCCGAGACGCTGACCGGCGTCGTCGCCGAGACGATGGACGCGGCGTCTTACACCTACGTGCGGCTGAAGACGACGGACCGCGGCGAGGTGTGGGCCGCGACGAGCAAGTTCCCCGCGGCGGTGGGCGATCGCGTCGTCGTGGTGGTCGACATGCCGATGGAGAACTTCCACAGCCAGACGCTGAATCGCGATTTCCCCGTGATCTACTTCGCGTCGGCGATCACGAAGGAAGACGGCGGCGCGACGGCCGCCAGGGCCCCGGTGCTGGCCCCCGGGCAGACCATGCCCCCGGGGCACCCGCCGGTGGGCACGCCGCGGGCCGCCATCGAGTCGCCCTCCGAGCGGATGGCGCCGCCGCAGGGCGGTCTCGCCATCGCCGACGTGTGGGCCGGCCGGCAGGGGCTCTCGGGCAAGGCCGTTACCGTCCGCGGCAAGGTGATGAAGTTCAACGGCGGCATCATGGGTCGCAACTGGGTGCACCTGCAGGACGGGTCGGGCAGCGCCGCCGAGGGGACCAACGACATTACCGTGACGACCGACGCCGTGGTGAAGGTCGGCGATGTCGTCACGCTGCGCGGGACGCTCGCCCTCGACAAGGACTTCACCGCCGGCTACAAGTACCAGGTGATTCTCGAGAACGGCGCGCTCGTGAAGTAGGGCGCGGATCGCGCAGGGGCGCGCACGGCGGTACGGCGTGCCGGCGACCGCGCGGCGCGAGGCCGCGGGGCGGCCGGTGCGCCTTCACGTGAACTCGGCCGGGAGACATGAACAGCATTCAATCGCGCCTGCCCGGCGTGGGCGTCAGCATCTTCGCGGTGATGTCGCAGCTCGCCGCCGAGCACCACGCCATCAACCTGTCGCAGGGATTCCCCGACTTCGACTGCGCGCCGGAGCTGATCGAGCTGGTGCGCGACTGGCTCGGGCGCGGCCGCAACCAGTACGCCCCGATGCCGGGCGTGCTGCCGCTGCGCGAGCAGATCGCGGCGATGCTCGGCCGGCTGTACGGCGCCACGTACGATCCCGGGAGCGAGATCACCGTGACGGCCGGCGCCACCGAGGCGCTGTTTGCCACCATCACCGCGCTCGTCCATCCCGGCGACGAGGTGGTAGTCGTGCAGCCGTGCTACGACTCCTACGTGCCGGCGATCCGGCTTGCCGGCGGCACGCCACGGTTCGTGACGCTGCGATACCCCGGCTACGCGATCGACTGGAGCGCGGTGCGCGCGGCGATCACCCCGCGCACGCGCGTCATCATCCTCAACTCGCCGCACAACCCCACTGGCGGCGTCTGGGACGAGGCCGACGTGCGCGCGCTCGCGGCGGTGCTCGAGGCGACGCCGGCGATCGTCATCAGCGACGAGGTGTACGAGCACCTCGTGTACGACGGGCGCCGCCACGAGAGCCTCGCGCGCGTTCCGGACATGGCGGCCCGCGCCGTGGTAATCGGATCCTTCGGCAAGTCGTTCCACACCACCGGCTGGAAGGTGGGCTGGACGGCCGCGCCCGCGGCGCTCTCCGCGGAGATCCGCAAGGTCCACCAGTTCGTCACCTTCGCGGTGAACACGCCCATCCAGCACGCCTACGCCGACCTGCTCGCGCGCGGCGTCGATTTCGGCGCGCTGACGCGCTTCTACCAGGCGAAGCGCGACCGGTTCCTGGCGGCGATCCAGGGCTCGCGGTTCGTGCCGGTCCCGTGTCGCGGCACCTATTTCCAGGTGCTCGACTACGCGCGCATCTCCAGCGAGCCCGACACGGCCATGGCCATGCGGCTGCTGAAGGAGCACGGCGTGGCGTCGATTCCCACGTCGGCGTTTCTCGAAGGCGAGCCGGCGCCGCCGGTCCTGCGTTTCTGCTTCGCGAAGACCGACGAGACGCTGGATGCCGCCGGGGCGCGGCTGCGCGAGGTGTGAGCGGCGTCCGGACGGCGGCCTGCCGCGGGCCGGCTTCGCCCGGCAGCGGCTGACGCGCCCTGGCGCGGGCGCCTGCCGGTGTCAGCGCCAGCCGCCGCGGGCGAGCGCGTGCGCGAGCGTGGCCGCCCGCCTGCCGAGCGCGCGCGCCTCCTCGCGATCGCGCTCGGGCACCTTGCCCTGGCGATCGGCCGGCTGCCCTTCCTCGGTGATGGCCGACGCCCCGAATGCCGCCTGCCACGTCTCGCCGCCGACGATCACGAGCCGGTGCACGAGCATCGCCGCAATCAGCGTCATCGTCGTCAGCTCCTCGCCGGCCGAGGTGCCGCCGGCGGCCACGAAGGCGGCGCCCACGCGGTTGTTCATCTGCTCGAACGGCCAGCGGTCGAACAGTTGCGCCATCTCCGGCAGCATGCCGGCGTTGTGGACGGCCGAGCCGACGATGATGGCGTCGGCCGAGGCGAGATCCTCCGGCGTGACCGACGCCGCCGGCTTCCGGACCACGCGGGTGTCGGCGACGGCGCGCGCGCCGGCTTCCACCGCGGAAGCCAAGTCCTCGGTGGCGCCGGTCATCGATGCGTAGGCCACGAGCACGGTCACCGTGTCCGGGACCGTGGCCGTTCGCTTCGTGCCGGCGGGCTGTGCAGGCGCGGGCCAGGCGGCGAGGCAGAGCAGGGCAGACGTGATGACCAGTCTGATGGTGCGGCGCATGGCGCGTATTGTCGCAGGAAGCGGTCCCGCGGGGCGCGGGGCAGGCGGGGGTGGACGACGGGCTCGCGAAACCGTGATAATCGTCCGTACTCAGACAGGAGACCCCTGATGTCACATTCGCATCTGCACCTGCAGGCCGACCAGTTGTATCCGTTCGACGCGCGCGGCATCGCCAAGCGCTTCCGTCATGCCGCCATCTTCGGCGCGTTCGAGGCGCTGTATCCGGGCGAGACCATGCGGTTCTGCAACGACCACGATCCCCTGCCGCTGCTCGATCAGCTGGCGGCGCGCTACAACGGGAAGATCGACATCAAGTACGTCCAGCGCGAGCCGGGCGCGATCGTCATCGACTTCGTCAAGCTGCAGGCGTAGCCTGCCGCAGGCCGGGACGGTGGTGTTCCGTCGTTCCGGCCGCCTCCGTCACGTCCGGGCTGGCTCTCCGTGGGAGGGCCAGCCCGTTTCTGTTGCAACCAGACCGCCGCCCGGGCCGGGCGCGGCCGTCAGGGCAGCCGGCGGATCTTCTCGGCCACCGGGATTCGTGGCTGGACCGCGGGCACGGTCTCCGGCGTGCCCATCGCGACGATGCCGGCGATGGTGCGGTCGGGCTCGACGCCCAGGAGTTCGCGCGCGGACGGCGTGCTGCCGAACGAGAGCCAGATGCCGCCGAGTTGCCGCTCCCAGGCCGCGAGGAAGATGTTCTGCAAGGCCGCGGCCGCGCCCAGCGGGAAGTCGTATCGATCCAGGTCGGTGGTGGCCGGCCGGCAGATCACGGCGAAGAGCAGCGGGGCGCCGCCGAAATCCGCGGCGAATGCGCGGATGGCCTGCTTGCGCGCGTCCGGCAGTTCCGGGTCGCGCAAGGGGCCGGCCTCCAGCATCGCGAGGTACCGGCTGGCGAGCTGGGCCCGCGTATCGGGGCCGATGATCACGAACTCCCACGGCTGTTTGTTGCCGTGCGACGGCGCCCACGTGCCCGCCTCGAATATGGCCGTCATCGTCTGTTCGGAAACCGGGTCGGGTTTGAAGCTGCGGACGGTCCTCCGTTCGCGAATCGCATCGAGCAGTTCCAAGGCGCGTATCCCCCTTCGGAAGGCCCAGCCGTGCGCCGGCGTGAGCGGATGGCCCCGGCATTGTAGTGCGGCCACCTGCCGGCGCGGCGTTCGGGCGTGTCACGCCGCGGCGGTTGCCGGCCGGCTGTTGCGCGCGCAGGCGTGTGGGAACAGGCCGGCAGGCGCCCACCGCGCTTCGGCTTCCGTGGGAGGGCTGGCGGTCGAAGGCCGGGGCTTGGCAGCGAGGCCGCGGCGCATCATCCGGCGCCGGGCAGTGGGCCGAGCCGGCGGGTGCGCTGTGCTATACTTCGCGTTCGCGCCTGCGGCCGTCGAGGCCTCCGGTGCGCCCGCCTCGCGCCAGGGCCGGCGTAGCTCAGTTGGTAGAGCAGCCGATTCGTAATCGGCAGGTCATCAGTTCAAGTCTGATCGCCGGCTCCAGAAACCCTTGGCGAAAACCCTGCGCGCAGCGTTCGCCGTCCGGCAACGGTTGTCGCCTCGAACGCCGCTCCCCTCAGAAGCGCGTGAAGCACCGCGCCATCGCGGAGGCGGTCTCGCAGTCGGTCACCACCGGCGCGACGTCAGCCGCTGTGAGGCGCACCTGCCAGCTCCGGCCGTTCCCGCACCGAACGCTCCACACGGCCACGCCCTCGTGGGTCCCCTGGTAGTAGGTCTCCACCACCTGACCGCACGCCGCGACGGGTAGCATCGCGGTGAACGCCCGCCGCCGGACCGCTTCGGTGGAAGCCGCAAGGCGCGCGTGCACGGGGTCGCCAGCGCCCGACGGAACATCGGCCGGTGACTCGGGGCGCGCCGCCGGACCGCCAAGGCGCTCGATGCCGGTGCCGACGAGCGCGACGGCGAGCACACCGAGTACGGACAGCACGACGACGGCGAGCGCGAACGCGCCGACGCTGAGCGGCGCGCCATCACGCGAGGGCCGCTCGCTCACGCGCACCTCTCCAACATGAAGCCCTGCGGCCGCGACCGCGCTGCAGGCAGGGTGGGCATGCGCGATTCTACCGTTGCCGGAGCAGCCTGCGGCCGGCGCGAACGAGTCGGCGCTCGATGAGCGCGGATCCGGGGTGATGACGGGCGCGGGCCCGATTGGGGCATGATCGTCGAGATGCGACGGCCGCCTGCGGCATGGCGGCGTCGGCACCGGTGCGATGACCAGAGCTCGCTCGATGCAGGCGGCACTGCCGGCGCGCGATCGCGTGTCGTGGATCGTCGCGCCGCTGGCCCTGCTCGCCTTCCACTGCGCCACACTGCACGGGTACGGCATCTTCCGCGACGAGCTCTACAGCCTGGCGTGCGCCGATCACCTCGGCTGGGGCTACGTCGACCATCCACCGCTGTCCATCCTGATTCTGGCCGCGACACGCGCCGTGGCCGGTGATTCGGTCGAGGCGATTCGCATCCCTGCGGCGATTGCCGCCGCCGGCATGGCGCTGCTCACGGTATCGCTCGCGCGCGTCCTCGGCGCGGGCACGTTCGGCCAGCGATTGGCCGCCCTGTCCGCCGCGCTCTTCCCGATCGGTATCGCGTTGACGGGCTTCTACTCGATGAACGCGCTCGACCTCGTCCTCTGGACGGCATGCCTGCGGATCCTGGCCGCCATCCTGGCGGGCGCGGATCCGAGGCTGTGGCTCGCCTTCGGCGCGCTGGCCGGGCTGGGACTGCAGAACAAGATCTCCATGCTCCTGCTCGGCGCCGGCGCGATCGCCGGACTCGTGGCCGGCGGGCGCTGGCGCCTGCTGGCATCGCGCTGGGCCTGGATGGGCGGCGTCCTCGCGGCGGGGATCTTCCTGCCGCACCTCGCGTGGCAGGCCGCCAACGGCTGGCCGACGCGGGAATTCATGGCCAACGCGCGCCAGTTCAAGATGACCGGCCTGGATCCGGCGGGCTTCATGACGGAGCAGTTGCTCAACGCCAACCCCGGGGCGTTGCCAGTGTGGGGAGGCGCCGTGCTGTTCCTGCTGCTGGATCGCAGCGCCAGGCCATGGCGCGCCTTCGGTTGGTTCGCCGTCGTGGTCACCGGCGTGATGATGGCGGCCGGCGCGAAGTCGTACTACCTGGCGCCGGTGTTCCCGCTGCTCTTCGCGGCCGGCGGGCGCGCGTGGGAGCGATGGGCCGTCCACCGCTGGGCACGGTGGGCCCTCGCCGGCCTCGTCATCGCAGGCGGGATTCCAGCGCTGCCCCTCGTCAAGGGCATCCTGCCCGTGGAGACGCTGGCCGCCTACCGGCGGGCGACGGGCATCACGCCGGCTTCGGGCGAGCGGCATGCCCTCGGCCGGCTCCCTCAACTGTTCGCTGATCAGCACGGATGGCGGGAACTGGCGGTTGCCGTCGCGCGGGTCCGCGACAGGCTGCCGGTCTCCGAGCGCGACCGCGCGTGCATCTTCGGCCAGAACTACGGCCAGGCCGGGGCCATCGACTACTTCGGGCGCGACTTCGGCCTGCCGCGCGCGGTGTCCGGGCACAACTCCTACTGGCTGTGGGGCCCGCGCGATTGCGGGCGCGAGACCTGGATCGTCATCGGCGACGACCGCGCGTCGCTCGAGGCGATCTTCGAGTCGGTGGAACTCGGCGCCACGTTCGAATGCGGACTGTGCATGCCCTACGAGGACGGGAAGCCGATCTGGATTGCCCGGCAAATGAAGAGGGAGCCGGCCGCGCAGTGGCCGTCCACCAGGCACTTCATCTGACGGGCCGCCACCGGGACACGACCATGACACGAGACCCCGACACCCAGCAGGACCACACCGCGACGCTCAACGGCCTGCCCGACGGCTGGGCCCGCGCCAACGGCCTGCGCTTCGTCCACGCCACGCTCGATCGCATCGTCGCCGAAGTCCCGATCGGCCCGCATCACCGCCAGCCCTACGGCATCGTCCACGGCGGCGTATATGCCGGCATCGTCGAGTCGCTGGCGAGCGTGGGCGCCGCCCTGAACGTGGCGCCCAGGGGGATGAGCGCCGTCGGGCTCGAGAACCACACCTGCTTCATCCGCGCCTGCCGCGACGGCACGCTGCACGCCACGGCGACGCCAGTGACGCGCGGATCCCGCACGCACGTCTGGGACGTCACGATCCATGACGATGGGCAGCGACTGCTGGCGACGGGCCGGGTGCGCCTGATGGTGCTCGACGCGCGGAGCGAAGTGGCGGGCGGATCGCTGGAGATCAAGGCGCCCCGGACCGGTCGGTGACGTGCGGTCGGGGCGGCTGCGGTACATCGGCCCGCAGCCACGACCCCGGGCCGTCGAGGTACGCGAGGTAGTCGCGCACGCACCCGTGCGGCGGAACGCGCGAGGCCATCAACGTCGCCTCGTCGAAGCTGGTGGTGACCGCGACGCACGCCATCCCGGCCGACACCGCGGCCTCGACGCCGATCGGCGCGTCCTCGAAGCCGAGACACTCGGACGGCGGCACGCCGACACGACGCGCCGCCTCGACGAAGACGTCGGGGAAGGGCTTGCCGCGCGGCACCTCGTCGCCGCGGACCACGTGGTCGAGCAGCCAGCCCAGGCCAATCTCCGGCAGCGTGTGCTCCACGTTGGCGCGCGGGGCGGATGTGGCCACGGCCACCGCCACGCCGTGCGATCGCGCGGCGTCGAGCAGTTCGGCGAGGCCCGGCATCGGTCGCAGGTGTCCCCCGGTGGCCTCGCGATAAATGCCCTCCTTCTCCTCCTCGAAGGCAAGTAGTTCGTCGCGGGTCAGGTCGCGCCCGAACAGGTGCGGGAAGATCTCGGAGTTGCGCCTGCCGTCGAACTGCTTCCGGTCGGCGATGGTCATGGGATGCAGGCCGTGCCGGCGCATGAAGGTGAGGAACGCCGCGGCGTGTGCCCCCATGTTGTCGGTGAGCGTGCCGTCGAGATCGAAGACGAAGGCGCGGGGCCGGAACGCGGCCAGATCGACGCGCCGCCGGGCGGACGCGGGGGATTCCAGGGAATACATATCCGCCGATCGTCGCAGGAGGCGGGCGCTGCCGCAAGCCCTGGCGCGTGCCGGCGGGCACCGGCCGGCACATCGATTCGCCGGCGGGCCGATGGTCGCGGGCCACGCCTGGTCGCGCTACCATGCCGCGATCATGGCGGTCGGTCCGGTCGTCGTCCTCGGCATCGGCGCCCTGATGGGCGTCTTCACGACCGTGGTGGTCGTGGCGCGGCGGCGCTGGCGCCGACAGGGTGCGGCGAGGCTGGCGACCATGCTCGCCGTACGGTCAGGCCCGTCGCAACGTGACGGGAGGCCCGCCGCATCAGACGACGTACCGCCGATCGTCCGAAGGTACCTCGACCGCACGATCCCGCGCGGCATGCCGCCCGTCAACGTCGTGCGCGTCGGCCAGGCCGGTGAGTTCAGGCTCGGCAACAGGTGGAAGCCCTTTCGCGCCACGCAGGTGTTCCGGATCGAGCCGCCGGCGTTCTGCTGGGATGCCGACATCCGGATGGCGCCCGGGCTGCACGTCCTGGTGCGCGACGCCTACGACGCGGGGGTCGGGTCGACGCGGGGTGCCCTCGAAGGCCTGATCACAATCGTCAACGCCGCCGGCGGGCCCGAGATCGCGGCCGCCGCGCTGCAGCGCTTCCTCGCCGAGGCGATCTGGTTCCCGATGGCGCTGCGCCCGGGACCGCGCGTGGCGTGGACGCCCGTCGATGATCGCCGCGCGAGGGTGACGCTCACCGACGGGGCGACCAGGGCGGTCATCGAGTTCAGGTTCGACGAGCAGGGTGAGCTCACCGGCATCTACACGCCCGCCCGCTTCCGCGAGGAAAAGGGCCGGTTCGTGCCGATGCCCTGGGGCGCGCGGGTGCTGGCCTGGGCCAGCCACGACGACGTGCGCGTCGCCTCGGCGGTGGAGGTGGGCTGGTACGAGGCCGCCGGCTTCGCGCCCTTCTACCGGGGCCGTGTCACCTCGCTGCGCTACGGGCGCGACGGCGGCGCGTAGGCCCGGCGGGTCGTCGCGCGGGCGATCCCGCGCCTTACTTCCGATCCTCGAGGAACTTCAGCCGCGTCATCGCACCGGTGTCGGTCAGGTCGAGCATCATGGGCGTCACCGTGACGTAGCCCTGGTAGAACTCGCCGATGTCGGTGCCGGCCTCGTCCTTCAGCGTCTGGCGGAACGTGGGCAAGCAGGCCACCCGCTCGTGCATGGGCGTCGAGCACTCGTGATCCACCCGGCTGGCGCGCACGCTCAGCCGCGTGAGCCTGGTCCCCTTGGGCGTCCCCATCGGCACGTTGACGTTGACGAACAGGCCCGGCTTCAGCATCTGGCGCGCGCGGAGGTCGTCGACCAGTGCGCGCGTGACGGCGGCTGCCGATTCGTAGGTCTCCGGACGGTTGCCCATGATCGAGACAGCGATGGCAGGCACGCCCGCGAACACGGCCTCGCGCGCGGCGCCGAGCGTGCCCGACAGGTAGACCGACGTGCCGAGGTTCTCGCCGCGGTTGATGCCGCTGATCACGAGGTCGGGTGTCCGCGGCACCCCGCGCTCGAGCCCCATGCGGGCGGCGGTGGCCGGGGTCCCGCCGACGGCCAGTGCCCGCGTCACGCCGTCCAGCTTGCGCTCCTGCACGACCACGGCATCCGACAAGGTCACGCCGTGGCCCACCCCGCTCTGGTTCTGGGCGGGCGCCGACACGTAGAGCTCCGCCGTCCCGGCAAACGCCTTCACCAGCGCCTGCAGGCCCGGCGCATCGAAGCCGTCATCGTCGGTCAGCAGAATCATGAAGGGGGGCTGGGCGGCCGCCTGCGCGGACGCCGGCGCCTCCTGGGCCCGCGCGGATGCCGCCGCGCCGGAGGCGAGGGCCAGGGTGAGCAGGACAGCGAGACGCGGAGCGGGGACGTGCGGCACGCGGCAACCTCCAGGAAAGACCGCAGTGTGCCGCAACGGCAGCCGCCTTCGCAACCCGCCGCACGCGCCGGGGACGGCCGACCGGCCGCGTGCTACACTCCCGCCGGCTCACGAGGACGCGGTGGGGACGCGATGCTGCTGCTGCGCAACGTAGACCTCTACACACCAACCCCCGCGGGGCGCGGCGACGTGCTCCTGGGCGGCGGCCGCGTGCTCCACGTCGCGCCGGGCCTCGACCTGCCGCCGGCGTGGGGCGAGACGGCCGACACTGCGGGCCTGCTGGCCCTGCCGGGATTCATCGACGCGCACGTGCACATCACCGGCGGCGGCGGCGAGGGCGGCTACGCCACGCGTACGCCCGAACTGCTGCTCTCGGACGCGATTGAGGGCGGCGTCACGACGGTGGTGGGCTGCCTCGGCACCGACGGCATCACGCGCAGCCTCGCCGGCGTGCTCGCCAAGGCGCGCGCGCTGGACGAGGAGGGGATCACGGCGTTCATGTGGTCGGGCCATTACGCGGTGCCGGTCCACACGCTGACCGGCAGCATCGAGCGCGACCTGCTCGTCGTCGACAAGGTGATCGGCGTGGGTGAGGTGGCGGTGTCCGATCACCGGTCGACCCAGCCCACCTTCGACGAGTTCGCGCGGCTGGCGGCCGAGGCGCGCCGCGGCGGCATCCTGTCGGGGAAGGCGGGCATCGTCAACGTGCACGTGGGCGACGGCCCGCGGGGCCTCGACCTGCTGCGCCGCGTCACCGCCGCCACCGAGATCCCCGTCACGCAGTTCGTACCCACCCACATCAACCGCAACCCCGCGCTGTTCCAGGAAGGCATCGCCTGGGCGAAGGCCGGCGGCTACGTCGACTTCACCACGTCGACCGTGCCCGCGTTCCTCGACGAGGGCGAGGTGAAGTGCAGCGTCGGGCTGCGGCGGATGCTCGAGGCGGGCGTCGACATCTCGCGCATCACCGTCACCTCCGACGGGCAGGGCAGCCTGCCGGCCTTCGACGGGCAGGGCGCGCTGGCGCGCCTCGACATCGGCCGGGTGACGAGCCTGTTCGCCGAGGTGCGGGACGCCGTGCGGCAGGAAGGCCTCGCGCTGGAGGTGGCCGTGCAGACGATCACGTCGAACCCGGCGCGCACGCTGAAACTGCGCGGCAAGGGGCGGATCGCCCCCGGGGCCGACGCCGACCTCGTCCTCGTCGAGCCGGATTCGCTCGCCATCCGCGGCGTCATCGCCCGCGGCCGCTGGCTGATGCGCGACGGCGTGCCGCTCGTCCACGGCACGTTCCAGTAGTCCTTGGCGCCACGCCCGGCACCCGCCGTCCACATGACCAGCGACCGGAAGCCGCTCCTCCAGCGCTTCACCATGCCGCACACGCTGGTGGTGGTGATGTCGCTCGTGATCCTCGTGCTGGCGTTGTCGTGGGTCGTGCCCTCGGGGGAGTACCAGCGCACCACCGTGCAGACCAGCGAGGGCACGCGGTCGGTCACCGTCGCCGGCAGCTACGCCGAGGTGCCCAAGGTCCATCTCGGCCCCGTGGCGATCCTCGACGCGCCGATCAGGGGGTTTCTCGACGCGGCCCAACTGGTGGTCTTCCTCCTCGTGATCGGCGGCAGCTTCGGGGTCTTCCAGGAAACGGGCGCGGTGGAGTTCGGCATCCGGCGCCTGGTGGCGGCGCTCGACCGGCGGCCGCACCTCGAGGGCCTGCTCATCCCCGCGCTGATGGTGGTGTTCTCGCTCGCGGGATCCGTCTTCGGAATGGCCGAGGAAGTGATCCCGTTCGTCGTCATCTTCATCCCGCTGGCGCGACGGCTCGGCTACGACTCGATCGTCGGCGCCGCGATCCCGTTCCTCGGGGCGGCGGCCGGCTTCGCCGCGGCCTTCTTCAACCCGTTCACGGTGGGCATCGCGCAGAGCATCGCGGGCGTGCCGCTCTACTCTGGCCTGGCCTATCGCATCCTCACCTGGGTGGCCGGGACGGGCACGATCGTCGCGTACGTGATGTGGTACGCGCGCCGCGTGAAGGCGGATCCCGGCATCAGCCCCGTGCGCGACATCGACCTCGAGCGCGAGGCGGTGGCGCACGCGACGGGCCACGACGAGGCGTGGTCGCCGCGCCACGTGGCGACGCTGCTGATCTTCGTGGCGGCCATGGTGCTGCTGGTCGTCGGCGTCCTGAAGTGGAAGTGGTACATCGACCAGATCGCGGTGCTGTTCTTCGGCCTCGGGCTGGTGCTCGGCCTGGCCGGCGGCCTCGGGCCCAGTCGCCTGGCACGCACCTTCGTCAGCGGGGCCCGGGACATGGTCGGCGTGATCTTCATCGTCGCCTGCGCGCGGGCGCTGCTCGTCATCGCGCAGGACGCGAAGATCCTCGACACCGCGCTCCACGCGGCGTCGGGCAGCCTCACGCGGCTCCCGACGGCCGTCATCGCGCAGGTGATGTTCCTGATCCAGGCCGCAATCAACTTCTTCATCCACTCGGGCACCGCGCAGGCGGCGCTCACGATGCCGATCATGGCGCCGCTGGCCGACCTGGTGGGCCTCACGCGGCAGACGGCGGTCTACGCGTTCCAGCTCTGCGAGTTCGTGAACCCGGCGCTGCCTACCAGCGCCGTGACGATGGGCGTGCTGGGCGCCGCGAAGATCCCGTGGGAACGGTGGGTACGATGGTTCTTCCCGTTGATGCTGATCCTGGTGGCGCTCAGTTGCCTGCTGCTGGTGCCGCCGGTGCTGCTGTTCCGGTGGGAGTGATGCGCCCGGACGCCGATCGATCGGCCGGCACGCGAGCCAGCCGCCGCGCATCGCCCATCCGGTCGCTGGCGTGCGCCGTCCTGGTGTGCGGCCTGTGGCATGCGGCGGCGGCGCAGGCGCCGCCGCCCGTGGCCGGCGACTTCGTCGCCCTCGGCCTGATCAAGCCGCTTCCGGCGCCCGTGGCGGCGGCCGTCGATGCCGTGCGCGCCGAGGCGCTGGCCGCGCACATCGCGATGCTGGCCTCGCCGGCATTCGAGGGCCGGGGCCTCGGCACGCGCGGCCTCGAGGCGACCGCGGAGTACCTCGCGGCGTCGCTGGCGCTGGCCGGCATCCCGCCGCTCGCCGGCCCGCGATCCGGCGCGCCCGCGTCGTACTTCCAGGCGGTGCCGATCCGCGAGATCCGGAACCCGGCCGGCGAGCTGATCGCCGATCTCTGGCAGGGCGATGTGACCGCGAGCCGCACGTTCCGCCAGGGTGTCGACATCGTCTTTCCGGAGTCGGGCCCCGAGGAACTCAGCGCCCCGGCTGCCTTCGCCGGATACGGCATCAGGGAGACCACGCCGCCGCGTGACGACTACCGGGCGCTCGACGTCAGGGACAAGCTCGTGGTGATCCTCGCCGGCCTGCCGGCCGGCGCCGAGTGGCAGACCCCGGTCCTGCAGTCACGCTACGACGGCGATGGCCGCCGCCGGTTCGCGGCCAAGGCCGCGCACGCGCTCGCCGCCGGCGCGCGCGGGGTCATCGCCATCGAGACCGGCGACTTCATGCAGGCGCTTTCCGATGGACAGAAGAACGCAGGCACGCCGATCTTCCTCCCGTACGGCCGTGACGCGACGTGGCCACCCGGCGTGGTGCGGATCTCGGAAGCTGCCGGCGACGCGTTGCTGGCCGTGGCCGGCCTGACCACGGCGAAGGCGGCCTCGGCCGAGTCGCGCGACCTGCGCGGGCTGACGGTCACGCTGCGCGCCACCGGCGAGCAGCGCCTGATCCACGGCCGCAACGTGCTGGGCATCCTCCGCGGCAGCGATCCCGCGCTGTCGGATGAAGCCGTGGTGCTGGGTGCGCACATGGATCACCTCGGTCGCCGCGGCGAGACGATCTACTTCGGCGCCGACGACAACGCGTCGGGGACCGCGTCGCTGATCGAGATCGCGAAGGCGTTCGCGGCAAGCCAGGCACGACCGAAGCGGACGCTGATCTTCGCCTTCTGGACGGGTGAGGAGGAAGGGCACTTCGGCTCCGATCACTACGCCGGGCACCCCCTCTGGCCGCTGGCGCGGACCGCGGCCTACGTGAACCTCGACATGGTGGGTCACCCCTGGAAGCCCGAGGAGATCCGGCAACTGGTGCGCGATGCGGGGCTGCCCGACGCGGACCGCTTCCTGAGGTCGACGCCGGCCGACGACTTCCTGGAGGTGGGCCTCGCCCAGTGGGCGCCCGAACTCGCGCCGCTGCTGGTGCGCGCCGCCCAGGGCACCGGCGTCGCCCTGCACGTGGATCGGGTGGAGGGCAGCGACGGCGGCAGCGACTACCGGGCGTTCGCCCGCCGGAAGGTGCCGTTCCTCCGCTTCTTCGGCAACTATTTCGACGGCTACCACGAGCCGACCGACACCGCCGACCGGCTCGACGGGACACAGGTGCGGAAGATGGCGCGGCTGGCGCTGGCCGCCGCGTGGCTGATCGCCGACCGGTGAGCGCCGCCTACCCGAGCAGCGCCTTCGCGATCGTCTGCAGCTGCATGTTCGACGTGCCCTCGTAGATCTGGCCGATCTTCGCGTCGCGGTAGAGCTTCTCCACCGGGTAGTCCTTCGTGAAGCCGTAGCCCCCGAACAGGTTCACGGCCATCGACGCGCAGCTCTCGGCCACTTCCGAGGTGACCAGCTTGCACATGGCCGCCTCGGTGAGGAACGGCCGGCCCGCGTCTCGGAGTCGCGCCGCGTTGTAGGTGAGCAGCCGCGCGCTCTCGACCGTCGTCGCCATCCGCGCGATCTGGAACTGCACGCCCTGGAAGTCGGCGATCGCCCTGCCGAACTGCCGCCGTTCCTTCGTGTAGCGCACGGTGTGGTCCAGCGCGGCCTGCGCGAGGCCGAGCATCTGCGCCCCGATGCCGATGCGCCCCTCGTTGAGCGTCTCGATGGCCACCTTGTAGCCCTTGCCGACCTCGCCGAGCACCTGCGCCTTCGGCACGCGGCAGCCGTCGAGCAGCAGTTCACAGGTGCTGCTCGCGCGGATCCCCAGCTTGTCTTCCTTCTTCCCGACCGTGAAGCCGGCGGCGCCGCGCTCCACCAAGAACGCCGTGATGCCGCGGTAGCCCGCCTCGGGGTTCACGGTGGCGAAGACGATGAAGACGTCGGCCTCCGCGCCGTTGGTAATCCACAGCTTCTGGCCCGTGAGCACATAGGCGTCGCCATCCTCCACCGCGCGCGTGGCCAGCGCGAAGGCGTCGCTGCCCGATCCCGCCTCGGAGAGCGCGTAGGCCCCCACCCACCGGCTGGCGAGCTTCGGCAGGTACTTCGCCTGCTGCTCGTCGGTGCCCCAGCGCAGGAACGCATTGATGCAGAGCGTGTTCTGCACGTCGACGAGGACCGCCACCGACGGATCGACGCGCGCCAGCGCCTCGACGGCCAGCACCGCGTGGAAGAAGGTGCCGCCGCTGCCGCCGTACTGCTCCGGAATCTCGATGCCCATCACGCCGAGATCGAACAGTTTGTCGATGAGCGGGCGCGGGAACTTCGCCTGCTCGTCCATCTCGCGCACGTGCGGCCCGATCTGGGCGCCGGCGAACTGGCCGACGCTGTCGCGGAAGATCACCTCGTCTTCGGTGAGGCTCGTGAGGGGAAGCACGGGGGATGCAGCGTGGGTGGACACGGGAGGTACTCCTTGGGCTGGGCGGCCGCCCCGGTGGCGGCCGCACGGGCGATCCTAGCAGCCCGGCGCAAGCGGCGCGGCAATCGACAGCCGGGGCATCCGACCTGGCGGCGTTGCGTCGCTCCCGCATGCCGATCGTCTTCCGGGTCGCCGCGTCTGGCCATCCGTGCGCCGCGCGCCCTCGCCCGACGCCTGCGCTATCATCGGGTCACCGGCCGACGCCCGATGCCTTTCGTCCGATCTCACAGGGCCCGACCCGCACTCCGGCCCGAGGAAGTGCCATGCCGTCCCGCCGCGTCCATCCGATTCGCCGGCCCCGTCGCCTGCCCGCCGCGCGGGCGCGTCTGGCCCTGACCGCCGCGCTCGCGCTGGGCAGCCTGGCGACAGGGGCGCAGGGTCCGGCCCAGCCCCGGCCGCAGACCCCGCCGGCCGCGACCGGATCGGGCGTCCCGCAGCCGCCGGCCTCCGCCCAGGCCGATCCGCAGGCGCCCCGGCCGGTGTTCCGCACCGACATCAACTTCGTGCGCGTGGACGTCATCGTCACCGACAAGCAGGGCCGGCCGGTCACCGACCTCACCCAGGCCGACTTCGAGGTCACCGAGGACGGCAAGCCGCAGGCGGTCGAGACCTTCAAGCTGGTGGAGGTGACGGGGCAGGTGGTCGAGGGCGCCGAGCGCGCGCGTGACATCCGATCGACCTACGACGAGGAGAGCGAGGCGCAGCGCGAGGACACGCGGATTTTCGTGTTCTTCCTCGACGACTACCACGTCCGGCGCGGCTCGTCGATGGGCGTGCGCGAGCCGCTGGCCCGCTTCATCCGGGATCAGCTCGGGCCGCTCGACATGATTGGCGTGATGTACCCGCTCATGCCGGTCTCGATGCTCACGCTGACGCGCGATCACGAGTCGGTGATTCGCGAGATCGAGCGCTTCGAGGGGCGGAAGTTCGACTACCGCCCGCGCAACACGTTCGAGGAGCAGTACTCGATGTACCCCGCCGAGATCGTGGAGCGGGTGCGGACCCAGGTATCGCTGTCGGCGCTCGAGGGACTGGCGGTACGCCTCGGAGGCCTGCGCGAGGGCCGGAAGGCCGTTGTGCTGGTCAGCGAAGGCTACTCGTTCTACCTGCCGCCGCAGCTGCGCGATCCGGTCGCCGAGATGCCGGGCCTCGGCAACCCGGCCCGCGGACGGCCCACCCTCGGGGAAGGGACGGTGGCCGAGGAGCGCAAACAGTTCTTCGATTCCGCCGACATGCAGCACGAGCTGCAGCAGGTCTACAGCGCGGCGAATCGCGCCAACACCGCGATCTACACGCTCGACCCGCGCGGCCTCGCGGTGTTCGAGTTCGACCTGGGAGAGAACGTCGGGCCCGGCTTCGATCGGCAGGCGTTGCAGGCCACGCAGGACACGCTGCGCACGATTGCGGACGAGACCGACGGCCGGGCCATCGTCAACCGCAACGATCTCGAAGGGGGGCTCAGGCAGGTGGTGCGCGACACCAGCGCCTACTACCTCATCGGCTACAACTCGACGCAGGCGCCGAGCGACGGCAAGTTCCACCAGATCCGGGTGCGCATCAGGCGGCCCGGCGTGCAGGTGCGCGCGCGCAAGGGCTACTGGGCGCTCACCGCCGAGGAGGTCACGCGGGCCCTGGCGCCGCCTCCTCCGGGGCCCGAGCGGGGTGTCACCGAGGCGCTCGCGTCGGTGGAGACGCCGAGTCGGGCGCGGGTGGTGCGCACCTGGGTCGGCACCAGGCCGGGCGACGACGGACGCACTCGCGTCACCTTCGTCTGGGAACCGGTGCCGCCGGTGCCAGGCGAGACGCGTCGTGACACCGCGTCGCGCGTGTCGCTCATCGCGGCGGGCGGCGATGGCGCGGCCTACTTTCGCGGCAAGGTGCCAGGCGCCGACGGCAGCGGCGCCACGGCCGCGGGGGCGCGGACGTTGTCGCCCACGGCGTCGGGTCGCGGCGCGGCGGTCGAGTTCGACGCGCCGCCCGGCCGCCTGCAACTGCGCGTCGCGATAGAGGGGGAGAGCGGCCGCACGGTCGACTCCGACGTCCTCGACCTCGACGTGCCCGACTACACGGCCCCGCAGGTGAGGTTGACCTCGCCCGAGGTGCTGCGGGCCCGGACCGCCATCGAGTACCGGCAACTGGCGGCCGACCCGGGCGCGATGCCCGTGGCCGATCGCGAGTTCCGGCGTACCGAGCGGCTGCTGGTGCGCTTCACCGCGCTCGGACCGGGCGAGACAGCGCCCGAGACGGCCGCCCGGCTGCTCAACCGGGCGGGCAAGCCGATGTCCGACCTGCCGTCGACGGCGCTGGCGGGCGAGCCGCGGCGCTTCCAGGTGGACGTGCCGCTGGCGGGCCTGCCCGCGGGCGAGTACGTCCTCGAGCTGAAGGGCTCGGCCGGAGGGAGCGAAGCGCGGCAGTTCGTCGGCTTCCGCGTCGTCTCGTGAGCCCCGGCGCGCGGCGCGGGGCTCGCTTATAATCGCAGCCCATGGAATCATCAGTCGCCGAACAGGGTCGCGTGCCCGCACGGCGGGCGTCCGGCGTGTTCACCACGGTCTCGGGCCGGCCGGTCAACCGCCTCTACACGAGCGCCGACCTGCCGGGGTTCGACTACGACCGCGAGATCGGCGACCCGGGCTGCTTCCCCTACACGCGCGGCATCCACGAGACCGGCTATCGGGGCAAGCTCTGGACGATGCGGCAGTTCGCCGGCTTCGGAACGCCCGAGGAGACCAACGCCCGTTACAGGGCGTTGCTGCGGGCCGGGGGCACGGGCCTGAGCGTGGCCTTCGACCTGCCGACGCTGATGGGACGCGATCCCGATCACCCCCTGTCGCTCGGGGAGGTGGGGAAGTGCGGCGTGAGCATCGCGTCGCTCGCCGACATGGAACGCCTGTTCGAAGGCATCCCCCTCGGCGAGATCACGACGTCGATGACGATCAACTCGCCGGCGCCGATGATCTTCGCGATGTACCTCGTCGTGGCCGAGAAGCAGGGCGCCAGCTGGCAGCAGCTCTCGGGCACGATCCAGAACGACATCCTCAAGGAGTTCATCGCGCAGAAGGAGTACATCTTCCCGCCGCGCCCGTCGATGCGGCTGATCACCGACGTCTTCGGCTTCTGCGCCCGCGAGGTGCCGAAGTGGAACACGATCTCGGTGAGCGGCTACCACATCCGCGAGGCCGGGGCGACGGCGGTGCAGGAGCTGGCCTTCACGCTGCGCGACGGCATCGAGTACGTGCAGTGGGCGGTCGACGCCGGGCTGAAGGTGGACGACTTCACGCCGCGCATCTCGTTCTTCTTCAACGCGCACAACGACTTCTTCGAGGAGATCGCCAAGTACCGCGCCGCGCGGCGGCTCTGGGCCGAGGTGATGCGCGATCGCTTCGGCGCGGCCGACGAACGCAGCTGGAAGCTGCGGTTCCACAGCCAGACGGCCGGCGTCTCGCTCACCGCGCAGCAGCCCTACAACAACGTGGTCCGGACGGCGATCCAGGCGCTGGCGGCCGTGCTGGGCGGCACCAACTCGCTGCACACCAACTCGCTGGACGAGGCCCTGGCGCTGCCGACCGAGGCCGCGGCCACCCTCGCCCTGCGCACGCAGCAGGTGATCGCCAGCGAGAGCGGCGTCGCCAACGTCGTCGATCCGCTCGGCGGCAGCTGGTTCGTCGAGGCGCTCACGCGCGAGATGTACGAAGGGGCCCGCGCCTACTTCGACACCATCGACCGCATGGGCGGCATGGTGGCGGCCATCGAGCAGGGCTTCCCGCAGAAGGAGATCGCCGAGAGCGCCTACCGCTTCCAGCAGGCCGTGGAACGGAAGGAGAAGATCATCGTCGGCGTCAACGACTTCGTCGTCGACGACGAGCCGCCGATGCCGATTCTCTACATCGACGAGACGGCCGCCGTGCGACAGACGGCCCGCCTGCGGGACCTGAAGACCGGCCGCGATCAGGCGCGCGTCGATGCGGCGCTCGAGACCCTGAGGACGGCCGCCCGCGGAGACGGCAACACGATGGGGCCCCTGCTCGACTGCGTGCGAGCCTACGCCACGGTGGGCGAGATGTGCGACGCCCTGCGCGAGGTGTGGGGAGAGTACGAGGAAGTGCCGATCATATAGGCTTGGGGCTTGGGGCCTGGGGCCTGGGGCCTGGGGCTGGGTCGGGCCCCAAGCCGCAAGCCGCAAGCCCGCGAGAAGGGCAGTCATGCGAAAGATCCGGGTCGTCATCGCCAAGCCGGGCCTCGATGGCCACGACCGCGGGGCGAAGGTCATCGCGCGCGCGCTGCGCGACGCCGGCATGGAAGTCATCTACACGGGCCTGCGGCAGACCGCCGAGCAGATCGTCTCGGCCGCCCTCCAGGAGGACGCCGACGTCATCGGACTGTCGATCCTGTCGGGGGCCCACATGCACGTGTGCCCGCGAGTGCTCGAACTGCTCCGGGAGAAGGGCCTCGACGATGTGGTGCTGCTCGTCGGCGGGATCATCCCCGACGTCGACGTGCCCCGCCTGAAGGAGATGGGTGTCAGGGGGATCTTCCTGCCGGGCACGCCGATGCAGGAGATCGTCGACTTCATCGTGGCGTCCGCGCGCCCGCGCGTCGAGGTGTGATCGTCATGCCGCCAAGGATCCTGCTCGCCGACGACAGCGTCACCGTTCAGAAGGTCATCGAGCTCACGTTCTCGGACGAAGGCATGCAGGTGGTGGCCGTCGGCGACGGCAGGCAGGCCATCGAGCGCCTGGACGCCGATCCGCCCGATATCGTGCTGGCCGACGTCAGCATGCCCGAGCGCGACGGCTACGCGGTGGCCGAGTACGTGAAGGGAACGGCGGCGCTGCGTCACATCCCGGTGGTGCTGATGACGGGCGCCTTCGAGCAACTCGACGAGGCGCGCGCGCGGGCGGTGGGCTGCGACGGCGTGCTGGCCAAGCCGTTCGAGCCGCAACTGGTGATCGCGCTGGTGCGCGAACTGCTCGCGCGTCCGTCAGGAACGCCGCGCGCCGGCGATCCGGCGCCGGAGATCCAGGCCGCGCCCGCCGCGGCCGACGATCGCCGCACGCCGACGCTCGACGATTTCTTCGACCGCATCGACGAGTCGACGGCCGGCCAGCGCACACCGGCCGTCGAGGCCGATGCCGACACCCTGATCACGATGGCGCCGGCCGCCGGTGTCCAGGCGGGCGGAGGTTCCGTGCTGGCCGATGCCTTCTCGGCCGTCCTGGCCGACGAACTGGGCGAGGCCCCCCTGCCACCGTCCTGGGCCGGGTTCGGCCCGGCGGCGGCAGCGCCGTCGGCGCCGGCCGGGGCCGCGACCCCGGTCATCACCGAGGCGTTCGTCGAAGAGGTGACGCGGCGCGTCGTCGAGCGCCTGTCCGCGTCGCTCGTGCGGCAGGTGGTGGACGAGAAGGTGATCGACGTGGCCGAGCGGCTCGTCCTCGAGGAGATCGGGCGCCTCAAGGCCGGGATGTAGGTGTAGTACGATCGGCGGTCTATGTCCGACCGCGCCCCGTCCTCTTCACACGACGTTCCAGACAAGCCGGCGCTCGAGGGGCTCGAGCAGAAATGGGCCGAGCGGTGGGAGCGTGACGGCACCTACCGCTTCGACCGCACCCGCGCCCGCGGCGCGGTCTACGCGATCGACACGCCGCCGCCCACCGTGAGCGGCTCGCTGCACGTGGGGCACGTCTTCTCCTACACCCACACCGATTGCATCGCCCGCTTCCAGCGGATGCGCGGCCGCGAGGTCTTCTACCCGATGGGGTGGGACGACAACGGCCTGCCCACCGAGCGCCGCGTGCAGAACTACTACGGTGTGCGCTGCGACCCGCACCTCCCCTACGATCCGGCCTTCGTTCTCCCCGACGCCGCGTCTCCGGCGAAGACGCGGGGCGAGAAGGCGGCCCGCCAGCCGGTCTCGGTCTCGAGGCCGAATTTCATCGAGCTCTGCTCGCGGCTCACCGCAGAGGACGAGAAGGCTTTCGAGCAGCTCTGGAGGCAGCTCGGGCTGTCGGTGGACTGGTCGATGACCTACGCCACCATCGGCCAGCGCGCGCAGCGCGTGTCGCAGCTCTCCTTCCTCCGCCTGCTCCAGCGGGGGGTGGTCTACCAGGTGGAGGCGCCCACGCTCTGGGACGTCGACTTCCGCACGGCGGTGGCACAGGCCGAGCTCGAGGATCGCGAGGTGCCGGGCGCCTACCACCGGGTCCGTTTCGCGCGCGCCGGCGGACAGGAGTTCGTCGAGATCGACACGACGCGGCCCGAGTTGATCCCCGCGTGCGTCGCGCTGGTCGCGCACCCCGACGACGAGCGGTTCAGGCCGCTGTTCGGCACCGAGGTGGTCACGCCGCTGTTCGGGGCGCGCGTGCCGATCCGCCCGCACGCGCTGGCCGACCCCGAAAAGGGCACCGGCATCGCGATGATCTGCACCTTCGGTGACGTCACCGACGTCACCTGGTGGCGCGAGCTCTCGCTGCCGGTGCGTGCCGTCATCCTGCCCAACGGCACGTTCCGTCCCGTGGCGTGGGGCAGTCCGGGCTGGGAGTCGGCCGATCCCGCGCGGGCGCAGCGACACTACGCCGACCTGGAGCACCTTTCCGCCCAGAAGGCGCGCGCGCGGATCGTCGAGCAGCTGCGCGAGAGCGGCGACCTGATGGGCGAGCCGCGGCCGGTCACCCACGCCGTGAAGTTCTACGAGAAGGGTGACCGCCCGCTCGAGATCGTCACCAGCCGTCAGTGGTTCCTGCGGACGCTCGAGTACCGTGAAGCGCTCGTCGAGCGCGGCCGGCAACTGCGCTGGCACCCGTCCTACATGCAGGCGCGCTTCGAGAACTGGGTGAACGGGCTCAACGGCGACTGGTGCATCAGCCGCCAGCGGTTCTTCGGGGTGCCGTTCCCCGTGTGGTACCCGGTGCGCGAGGACGGCGCCATCGACTACTCGCGGCCCATCGTGCCGCCGGTCGAGCGCCTGCCGGTCGATCCGTCGACCGACGTGCCCGACGGCTACCGCGCCGACCAGCGCGACCAGCCGGGCGGCTTCGCCGGCGATCCCGACGTCATGGACACGTGGGCCACCTCGTCGCTCACGCCGCAGGTGGCCGGCGCCGAGGGCGTCGACGACGACCTGTTCCGCCGGGTGTTTCCGATGGACCTGCGGCCGCAGGCGCACGACATCATCCGCACGTGGCTGTTCTACACCGTGCTGCGGGCCCACGTGGAGCACGACTCGCTGCCCTGGTCCAATGCCGCCATCTCCGGCTGGGTGCTCGATCCCGATCGCAAGAAGATGTCGAAGTCCAAGGGCAACGTCGTCACGCCGATGGCGCTGCTGGTGGAGCACGGGTCGGACGCCGTGCGCTACTGGGCCGCCAGCGGGCGGCCCGGCACCGACACGGCGTTCGACACGGGACAGATGCGCGTGGGCCGGCGGCTTGCCATCAAGCTGCTCAACGCATCGAAGTTCGTCCTGACGCGGTGCGAGCCCACCGGCCCCGTGACGGCACCGGTGGACCGGGGCCTGCTCACGGCGCTCGCGCAGCTCGTGAGCGAGGCCACCGCCGACCTCTGCGACTACAACTACGCGCGGGCGCTCGAGCGAACCGAGGCCTTCTTCTGGGACTTCTGCGACAACTACCTCGAGCTGGTGAAGTCGCGGCGGTACGGCGACCACGGACCCGACGGCGCCGCCTCGGCCAACGCGGCGATGCTCGCCACGCTCCACGTGCTGCTGCGGCTGTTCGCGCCGTTCCTGCCGTTCGTCACCGAAGAGAGCTGGTCGTGGTGGCGCGACGGCTCCGTGCACCGCGCGCCGTGGCCGACGACGACCGAGGTGCTCGAGCCGCTCGGCGGGGCCGACGAGCACGGACGCCGTGCGCTGGCCTTCGCCACCGATCTGCTCGGCACGGTGCGGCGAACGAAGTCGGAGGCGCAGAAGCCGCTGCGCACGCCGGTGGCGCGCCTGGTCGTGCACGTGGATGCCGCCGGACGCGGCCTGCTCGACGCGGTACAGGCCGACGTCGCGGCGGCGGGCTTCGTCCAGCGCATCGACGCCGTGGAGGCCGACGCCTTCTCGGCCGAGGTGACGCTGGGCGAACTGCCACCCGCCGGCCAGCCCGCACAGTGAGGCCCGGGGAGGCACGCCCATGACCGGCGTCGACAGCCGCTGGAACAGCGACCCCGCGCCGCCCGGGCTCGCTCGCGCGCTGGCCGCCTGTGATGCGGGCGCCTGGCGCGAGGCGCCGGTGCTCTACTTCGAGGAGACAGGCTCGACCAACGACGTGGCGGCACGGTTGGCGGCAGCCGGCGCTCCCGACGGCACGTGCGTGCTGGCGCGTGCCCAGACGGCGGGCCGGGGCCGCCGCGGGCGCGCGTGGATCTCGCCACCAGGGGCGGGCCTCTACTTCTCCGCGCTGATTCGCCCGCCGGCAGCGGCCGTCGTTCCCGGCCCGCTCGCAACCCCGCCGCCCGTCATGCTGCTCACGCTGATGGCGGCCGTCGCCTCCGTGGAAGCGCTCGTCGAGGTGGCCGGTTTCGCCGCAACGATCAAGTGGCCCAACGATCTCATCGTCGAGCGTCGCGCGGGGGACGCGGGAGGATGGGATCGACGCAAGCTCGGCGGTATCCTCACCGAGGGTTCGGTCACCGACGGCGTGATCCGGCACGTGGTCGTCGGCATCGGCATCAACCTGGATCCCGCGGTGCACCCGCCCGAGGTGGCGACGCTCGCCACGTCGGTCCGGGCCGAGACGGGCCGGCCCGTCGAGGTGTTCCCGCTGTTTGCCGCGTGCCGCGCGGCGCTCGGGCGCGAGCGCGAACGGCTGTTTGCCGGCGACCTTGCCGGCATGATCCGGCGATGGCGCGAGCGTGCACCCTCGGCCGTTGGCGCGCGGGTGAAGGTGACCGCAGACGGCCGCCGCCTGACCGGCGTGACCGCGGGCCTGGCCGACGACGGGACGCTGGCCGTCGTGGCCGATGTCACCGGTGAGCGCCTGCACGTCGTGGCCGGCGACGTCGAGTGGATCTGATTCGATGACACCCGACGTGGACCTGGGCGCGTACTGCCGTGCGATCGAGGCGCACCTGTGCCGCGTCAACGGCGGGCACCTGATCCGCGTGGTGGGCGTCGCCTTCGACCTGGCGAAACGGTGGCACGCCGACGGCCTGCCGTTGAAGATCGTCATGCGGGGCATCGACCGCCGGGCCGAACGCGCGGCGCGGTCGATGACGGCCGGCCGCCGGCCGCTGCGCCTCGAGTTCTGCGAGGCCGATGTCGCCGATGTCCTCGACCAATGGCGCCGGGCGATCGGGTTTGCCCTGCACGCGCCGTCCGGCGCGGCACCGTCGCCGGCGACGGAAGAGGGGGAGGACGGCGCCGCGGCGGCGCCGCGGCCGACGTCGCTGCCGCGCCACCTGGAGCGCGTCGCGGTGCGGCTGTCGTCGTTTCTCGCCACGCACGGCGGCCCGCCGGTGCTGCGCGCCCGCGCCGAGGCGATGCTCTCCGACGTGGAGTCGCTGCGACGCCAGGCGCAGGGCGCGCGCGGCCAGGCGCGCGACGTGGTGCTGGCTCGGCTCGAAGCGCTCGACGAGGCCCTGCTCGACGCCTTGCCGGATGAGGCGCCGGCCGAGGTGCTGGCCGCGGCGCGCGCGGAGGCGCGGCAGGACCTCGCGGCGTATGCGGACCGGATGCCGGCTGTCGAGTACGCGCGCCTCGAGGACGCGGCGGCCCGCCGCATGGCCCGCGATCGGCTTGGCCTGCCCCGGTTGTCCCTGCCATGACGTGCGCGGCCGCGCGCACCACGACACTTGTCGCCGACCCATGACCTCTCCGCGAGCCCGTCGTCCACGCCAGCCGCGACCGCCGGCAGGGCCGGCGCCCGCCCCGCTGCCGGCCGGGATCGAGGTCGACGTGGAGCGCGCCGTGGCCGGCGGGCGCATGCTCGCGCGCCACGAGGGGCGCGTGGTCCTGCTCCGCGGGGCGATCCCGGGTGAGCGCGTGCGCGCCCGGCCCGATCGCGAGCAGAAGGGCGTGTGGTTCGCCGAGGTCGTCGATGTCCTGACGCCGAGCCCCGACCGCCGCGACGCCGGACCCGATCCGGCCTGCGGCGGCATGGCCTACGCCCACATCACGCCGGCGCGCCAGCGCCAGCTCAAGGCGGAGATCGTCGCCGACACGTTCGCGCGGATCGGCGCGACGCGCATCCCGCCGCCCGCCGTGCACGCCTCGGCCGGCGGCGGCTACCGGATGCGCGTCCGTCTCCACGTGCGCGGTGGACGCCTGGGCTCGTTTCGTGAGGGCACGCACGAGGTCTGCGATCTGCGGACGACCGGACAAGTGCTCGACGCGACGCTCGACGTGGTGGATGCGCTCGCGGCCTGCCTGAAGGGCCATGGCGTCGATCGGCTCGAGGCCGTGGAGATCACGGAGAACCTCGACGCATCGCAGCGTGTCGTGCACCTGGAGTGCGGGCCCGGCGAGGTGATGAGCGCCGCGGTTCTCTCGGCGGCCGGCGCCATCGCGGGGGTGACCGGCGTGTCGGCGGCGCGGGCCTGGCAGCCGCGGCTGCTGGCGGCCTCGGGGGTGCCCTGGGTCGAGGACCCGGTCGCGTCGTTCACCGGGCAGGCGACGCCTGCACCGGACGCCGGCACATCAGGCGGCGCGACCGCGACGCTGCGGCGCCACGCCCGGGCGTTCTTCCAGGCGAATCGCCACCTGGCAGGCACGCTCACCCGCGCCGTGCTGGCGCGGATCGCGGGCGCTCCGGTCGTCGACCTCTACGCTGGCGTCGGCCTGTTCGCGCTGGCCGCCGCGACAACGGGCTTCGCGCCGGTGGTGGCCGTCGAGGGGGACGCGGTGAGCGGCGCCGATCTCGACACCAACGCCGGCGCGTTCGCGCCGCGCGTGCGCGTGGTCCGCTCGCCGGTCGAGGCCTTTCTCGCGCGGGCCCGTCGCCCCGAGGCCGGCACGCTCATCGTCGACCCGCCGCGCACGGGGATCTCGCGCGAGGCGATGGAGGGCATCCTCACGGTGCGCTCACCGCGCATCGTCTACGTGTCGTGTGACGTGGCGACGATGGCACGCGACGCACGCCGCCTGATGGACGCGGGTTACGAGATGGGTGAACTCGAGGCGTTCGACCTGTTCCCCGGCACCGCGCACGTGGAGGCACTCGCCAGCTTCGACCGCCGCGCCTGAGGCGGCCTCCGTCCCCGGCCTGACGCCGCCCGCCGCCCGCGGCCCTCGGCGCTCATCGCGCACAGGCCGCGACGAACGCGTCGAACAGCGCGCGGAACTCCCCGGTGCGCAGGAAGTTCTCCGGGTGCCACTGCACCGCCACGCAGAACGTCGACTCCGGGCGCTCGACGGCCTCGATCACGCCGTCTGGCGCCGTGGCGGTGACGATCAGCGAGGGGGCCACCCGCTTGATCGCCTGGTGATGACGGGTGTTGACGCCGCACGAGGGGCGGGCGTCGCCCGGCCTGAGCAGGTTGGCGAGCCGGGAGCCGGGCGCGATGTCGACGAGGTGCGCCGCGGCGCCTGTCGGCTCGGCGACCTTGTGTTCGATCGCGTTCGGGATGGCCGTGGGGATGTCCTGCACCAGCGTGCCGCCCAGCGCCACGTTGAGCGCCTGCATGCCGCGGCAGATGCAGAACAGGGGGATGTCGCGCTCGATGGCGCGGATGGCCAGTTCCAGCTCGAGTTCGTCGCGCCCCGGTTCCGCGCGGTAGAACGCCGGATGCGGGGCCTCGCCGTAATAGCGCGGATCGACGTCGCCGCCGCCGGTGAGCAGGATGCCTGCCGCGCCGTCGAGGATGGCGGTGGCGCTGTCGCGGGCCGGATCGAGCAGCCACGGTTCGCCGCCCGACAGCCGGACGGACTCCAGGTAGTCGTTGGGGCGCCGGTTGGGTGCGACCGCGATGCGGGGTCGAGTCATCTCGGTTCAGGCTCCGGGGGCCTACATCCTTGCCGGCACCTCGCAGCCCATCACCTCGAGCGCCTGCGTCATCTGGCGGCGGAAGAAGGCCACCACGGCCGCCCGCCACCGGCGCGCGTGCGCGTCGGGTTCGTTGAGGATCGGGTAGCGCTGGTAGGCGGTGTTGAACGCCTGGGCGAGGCCGAACGCGTACTTGGCGAGCAGCGACGGTTCGAGCGCGCGCACGGCCTGTTCCACCATCTCGTCGAGCCGGCCGGCCTCGAGCACCAGGCCCCACAGATCGTCGCCCTCGGGTCCGTCGGCGAGCGCCGCCGCCGGCGTGTCGGCGAGCGAAGCGATGACGGCGGCCTCGTCCAGGCCGTCGCGTTCCTTCAGCTTCTGGAAGATGTTGTTCGCCCGCACGACCGCGTACTGCAGGTAGGGCCCCGATTCACCCTCGAAGCTGAGGGCCTCGGCGACGTCGAAGGCGATGATCTTCGCGCGTGAGAACTTCACCATGAAGTAGCGCAGCGCGGCCACCGCGATGCGTTCGGCGGTGGTGCGCACGTCCTCGGCGCGCATTTCCGGGTTGCGACGCGTCACTTCGCCGGCGGCGTGGGCGATGAGCCGGTCGATCAGGTCGTCGGCCTTCACGCCGAGGCCCTTGCGTCCCGACACCTCGACGAACGGCTTGCCGGCGTCGGCCTCGGCCTCGTAGCCCAGCTCGCGTGCCGTGGCGTGCGAGAGCGCCACCATCTCGTAGGAGAAGTGCGTGGATCGCTCGGCCGGCAGGCGATGGCCCATCGTGAACAGCGCCTGCCTGAGCAGCCGCTGCAGGTAGCTCTGGCGTGAGTCGATGACGTTGTAGACGGCGCCGGCGGCGCCGAACGCCGGCACGCCGTCGCGGCCGGCGGACAGGGCGCCCTCGTCGCTCGTGGACGCGTAGAGCGGCGTGCCGTCCCGCCGCGTCGCGAACACGCGGTAGTGGAAGTCGCGGCCGAGCAGGCCGAACTTCCAGAACTGGTTGGCGATGTCCTTGCCGACGTAGGTGACGGTGCCGTTGGATCGGACGATGACCTTCTCCCTGGCGGCCTCCTCGCCCTCGCCGGCGTCGTCGCTCTCGCCGCCCTCGGCCACCGCATCGTCGATGCGCATCACCCAGCAGCCCTTGAGCGGGCCTTCCTCCTGGAGGAAAACGCTGCCGTTCTTCACCAGGATCTCGAAGGCGGTCGCCCAGAAGTGCAGGCGCAGGATGTCGCCTTCCCAGGTGAGCAGGTCGTAGTCGACGTTGAGCCGTGCCATCGTCTTCAGGTGGCAGCCGACGATGCGGTCGGCGATGATGGCGCCCATGGCGGCGGCCTCGCCTTCGCCGTGCTCGATGGCGTGCAGCGTGGCGGCGCGGATGGCGGCCCGCGCGGTGTCGGCGGCGTACCACTCCGTGACCCGCGCGTACAGATCCCAGCAGTAGTAGTCGAACCGCCCGGTCGCGGCGAGCCGGCGCACCTCGTCGAGCGACTTGCCCTCCAGCTCGCGGAAGCCCACGACGACGTCGGCCACCTGCACGCCCGTGTCGTCGATGTAGTTCTGCACCTCCACGGGCACCCCGCAGAAGCGCAGCAGGCGCACCAGCGTGTCGCCGAGCGCCGCGTTGCGCAGGTGGCCGATGTGCGCTGCCTTGTTCGGGTTGATGGCCGTGTGCTCGACGATGGTCTTGGTGCGCGGGATGGGAGAGGGCAGCGGTTCGAGGGGGGCGGGCAGCCCGCCCGGTTCGAGCCGCGCGCGCAGGAACGCAACACGATCGATGAACACGTTGAGGTAGCCGTTGGGTGCCGGCTCGATCCTCGAGACGCCCTGGATGGGGCCCAGGGCGGCCGCCACCTCCTGGGCGATGGCGCGGGGCGGCTTGCGGAGGCGCCGCGCCAGTTCGAAGGCGAAAGGCAGCGCCAGGTCGCCCATCGACCGGCGGGGTGGCACCTCGATCGTGAGCGCGGGCAAGGCCTGCGGGTCGAGGGCGTAGAGCGTGTGGAGCGTCTCGGCGACGCGGCGGCGGACGGCGTGCTGGATCGGCAGAATCATGCGGCGTGGAATCGGGTCACTCGGCGAGGCGGATCGCGGCGTAGTCCTCGGGCGTGTTCACGTTGGTCAGTGCGCGACCGCCCGGGTCGATCGCGCGCAGCGTCTCCGGATCCACCTCGGCCACGACGAGGCCGGCGAGCGCGTCGAGCATCCTGAACTGGCCGGCCCGCACCCTGGCCTCGAAATGCGGTGCGCATCGCGTGCGATAGCAGGCGCACAACGGGTGCAGGCCGCGCGCGTCGCGCGGGACGACGACGTCGGCCTCAGGATGCCGGCCCAGTGTGTCGGCGAGGTGGCGGGCCAGCGCCTCGGTGACCAGCGGCAGGTCGCAGGCGACCACCAGCACCAGCGGCGCCGGCGAGGCGGCCAGAGCGCTCCAGACGCCGCCGAGCGGCCCGGCGTCAGGCACCAGGTCGGCGACGACCTCCACCTGCAGCGAAGCGAATCGCGCCGGCGTATGGCCGACGATGAAGACGTGCGCGGCAAGGCGGCGCAGGAGGGTGATGTGACGGTCGACGATCCGCTGGCCGCCGACGACCAGGGCCCACTTGTCGGCGCCGCCGAGGCGCCGGGCGCGTCCGCCGGCGAGGATCGCGGCGCTGAGGCCGCGCGTCGGATCGTCGCTCGCTGGCATGCGCAATTCGGCTAACCTTATCAGAAAATGAGCGAGGCGAGAATCGGACGGATCGTGGTCGCGGCGCTGCACCAGGCGCTCGCCGATCACCTGCCACTCCGGCTCGAGTTCTACGAAACCTACCTGCGCCCATCGGGCATGCGGGCCGGCACCATCGGCGTGGCCTCGTTCTCGGCGGCGCTCAGCTTCCTCCGCGCGGAAGGGCAGGCCTACGACCCCGTCGTTCGGGCGGCGGGCCACCATGCGGCCGAATGGGTGTTCGCGACGCTGCCCGCGATTCACCGCGCGTGGTTGCGCCGGCTGCCCGGAGCCTGGCGCACCAGATCGGCGCTGAAGCTCACCGCCCGGCTGACGGCCATGACCGTCCGCGGCGCCCGGGGCCGGATCACCGGTTCGCGCGGCCATCGCCGGCTGGTCGTCGAGGGATCGCCCTTCTGCGGGACCCGCCTGCGTCCCGACACGCCGCTCTGCGGCTTCTATGCGGCGGCGCTGCAGCGGTTCTTCGACCTGCTCGCGGTGACGGCTTCGGCCGACGCGGTCCAATGCCGCGCCACCGGCGCGGAGGCGTGTGTGGTGGAGGTGGCCGCCGTCGATCCGGTGGCGGTGGTCACGCCGCAGCACAGCGGAGGGGTGTTGTGAGACGGCCGGGCCCGGCCCTGGTGTGCCGGCGTGCGGCGCTGGCGGCGATCGTCCTGACATCGGTCGTGGCGGGATCGGGTGAGGCCGCCGTGCCGCCTGGCGATGGTGCGTCGGGTGGGGCGGCCGGGGTGGCCCAGACCTCGCCCGTGGCGTCGCGGCTGTTCGTGGCGCCGTTCGACGTCGACGCGCGCACGACGCGAAGCTACTGGCTCGGTGAGGGCGCCGCCATCCTGCTGGCCGAGGAACTGCGGGCGCTCGGCGTCGAGACCATAGGGCGCACCGCCCGCGTGGCCGCGCTCGAGGCGTTGCACCTTCCCGAGACCGCCACCCTCGCGCGCGCCACGCTGATTCGCGTCGCCGAATCGGTTCGCGCCACGGATGTGGTGGTGGGGCACGCGGCGCTCGCTGACGACGGTCTCACGCTGCGCGCACGACTGCTGAGGCTCGAGACCGGGCGCTACGAGCCCGAACTCGAGGAACGCGGCGCGCCGACGGAGTTCTTCGTCCTGGCGCGGCGGCTCGCCGCACGGCTGCTCGCCGTGGTCCGGGGCGGCTCGGCGCCCGTGCCGGCCACCTCGGCCGCGGGCGCCGACTGGCCGTCGCTCGAGACCTTCGAGCGATACGTGAAGGGCCTGCTCGACGAGCGGCCCGAGGCACGCGTGCGCCTGCTCACGGCGGCGCTGGAGAAGGATCCCGCGTTCGACCGCGCCTGGCTGGCGCTCTGGGACGCGCACACCAGCGTCGGCAACCACGTCGCCGCGCTCGCGGCCGTGGGTCACGTCGGCGCCGGGTCGCCGCGGTCGCGCGTGGCCCGCTTCCTCGGCGCGCTGTCGCTGATGACGCTCAAGCGGCTGGACGAGGCGTTTGCCGCCCTCAAGGCGCTTGCCGCCGAGGCGCCGCTCGCCTCGGTGCAGAACAACCTCGGCGTCGTGCAGCAGCGGCGCGGGCAGCCGTCGCAGGGCGGGCGGGCCGTCTACTACTTCACCAAGGCCACCGAGGCGGATCCCGACGACCCGGACATCTACTTCAACCTCGGCTACGCCTACTGGTTCGATGGCGACGCGCAGGCCTCGATCTACTGGCTGCGCGAGGCGGTTCGGCGCAACCCGCTCGACGCCGATGCGCACTTCGTGCTGGCGGCGGCACTCACCTCGGCCGGCGCCCTTCCCGAGGCGGCGCGCGAGCGCGAGCTGGCCGGGCGGCTGGCCGCCCGCTACGAGGACTGGGATCGCCGCGGCAACCCGCCCGGTCACGTGCCGCGCGGCCTCGAACGGGTGCGTGACGAACTGACGCCGACGCCGGGCGTCGTCTTCGACTCGGCGATCACGAGCGCGGCGCGCCGCGACGCGCGCGAGCTCACGGCGTTCTATCTGGATCGCGGGCACCGGGCGCTCGACGAGCAGCGTTACGGCGAAGCCATCACCGAGTTGCGCAAGGCGCTCTATCTCTCGCCTTACGAAGCCGATGGGCACCTGTGGCTTGGCCGCGCCTACCTGCTCGCGGGTCGTGAGGAGGAGGCCGTCACGGCGCTGCGCATGTCGCTGTGGAGCCGGGAGGACGCGCGGGCGCGGCTGGCGCTGGCCGAAGCGCTGCTGGCCCTGGGACAGCCCGAGGCGGCGCTGGTCGAGGCCAGGCGCGCGCTGGCGCTCGACCCGGCCTCGGAGGCCGCCAGGGCGCTGCTGGCCAGGCTCACGCCCTGACGACGGCCGGCGATCGGCCGCCTGGCCTCACGCCCACGGCCGCATCGAACGTGGTAGCCTTCCACGGCAGGGGGGACCCATGGCCCACCGCGTGGCTCTGCGCGCCTGGGCGATCTGGCTGGTTGCCGCCGTGTCGCTCGCGGCCCGGCAGGCACCGTCGCCCGCCGCGACCGACGCCGGATCGGCAGGCGCCGGCCAGTCCGACACGGCGCCGCTGGTCGTCGTTGCCGAATACGACGGCATCGTGCATCCCGTCACGGTCGAGTACTTCGAGCAGGCCATCGCACGCGCCGAGCAGGGTCGGGCCGCGGCGGTTCTGGTCATCCTCCGCACGCCGGGCGGCCTGCTCGACTCCACGCGCACGATCACGTCGCGCATGATTGCCTCGCGCGTCCCGGTGGTCATCTTCGTGGCGCCCAGCGGATCGCGGGCCGCCTCGGCGGGGTTCCTGATCACGCTCGCCGCCGACGTGGCGGTCATGGCGCCAGGCACGTCGATTGGCGCGGCCCATCCGGTGTCGGGCGACGGCGCGCCCGTGAACGAGACCGTGGCGAAGAAGGCGGCCAGCGACACCGCGGCCTACGCGCGGACGCTCGCCGAGAAACGCGGCCGCAACGTCGCGCTCGCCGAGCAGGCGGTGATCGAGAGCCGCGCCTTCACCGACGCCGAAGCGCTCGGTGTGACACCACCGCTGATCGATCTGGTGGCGCGCGACGTGGACGACCTGCTGCGGCAGCTCGACGGCCGCGAGGTGCGGCGGTTCGATGGAACGACGGTGGTGGTCCACACCGCTGGCGCACGCGTGGAGCGGATCGACATGAGCTGGCGGCAGCGCCTGCTGAGCGGCATCGCGCACCCGCAGATCGCCTACATCCTGTTCAGCCTCGGAACGCTGGGACTGACCATCGAGCTGTGGTCGCCCGGCGCCGTGCTGCCGGGCGTCGTCGGGGGCGTCTGCCTGCTGCTGGCGTTCTTCGCCTTCCAGATCCTGCCCGTCAACTACGCCGGCCTGCTGCTCATCCTCTTCGGCATCGTGCTGCTGGTGCTCGAGGTGAAGGTCGCCAGCTACGGCGTGCTCGCGGTGGGCGGCCTCGTCAGCCTCGTGCTGGGCGCCGTGTTCCTCTTCGATACGTCTCTGCCGGAGCTGCGGGTGAGCCTGT
>JBDIBB010000011.1:0-52060 GCA_039812685.1 Vicinamibacteraceae bacterium | reverse complement strand
GGCAGGCCGTGCTCCTGGGGCACGTAGGCCATCAGGCGCGCCCGCTCGCGGACACCCAGAGTGCTGGTGTCGCGGCCGCTGGCGAGGACCCGGCCCGCGGTCGTCCGCACGAGGCCGAGACAGCAGCGGAACAGCGTCGTCTTGCCGCAGCCGTTGGGCCCGAAGAGCACCGCGATCTCGCCCGGCGCGGCGGCAAACGACACGCCGCGCAGGACCGGCGTGCGACCGTAGGCGGCGTGCAGCCGGTCGACGACGAGGCCGCTCATGACCGGCCTCCCCACCAGCCGCCCCGGCCTCTCGCCAGCACGAGCAGGTAGGGCGCGCCCATCAGCGACGTGACGATGCCGATGGGCAGCTCGGCGTGCGTCGCCAGCCGCGCCACATCGTCGCAGACGAGCAGGAAGGCCGCGCCCGCCAGTGCCGAGGCGGGGATGAGCACGCGATGGTCGGCGCCGACGAACCGCCGCACCGCGTGCGGCACCATGAGCCCGACCCAGGCGACCACCCCGGAGAGCGATACGCAGATGGCGGTGACGAGCGTGGCCACCACGACCAGCAGCGAGCGCACGCGCCCCGGATCGACCCCGAGCGTGCGCGCCTCGTCGTCGCCGACCGAGAGCACGTTGAGGCGCCAGGCGGCGCCCCAGAGCACGAGCACGCCGGCAAGCACCGCCGGCGCCGCGATCGCCACGTCGGTCCACGACGCGTTGTAGAAACCACCCATCGCCCAGAACACGATCGCGCGCAGCGCCTGGTCGTCCGACACGTACTTCACGGTGGACAACGCCGCCTGGAAGAGCGCGTTGGTGACGATGCCGGCGAGCAGGAGGCTGGCCACCGATTCCCGGCCGTCATGCTGCGCCACGCCGTAGGCGATGGCGACCGCCAGCAGGCCGCCCGCGAACGCGCCCACCTGCAGGCTGGCGGGAAACCCGGGCAGCAGCAGCGCCAGGCCGGCGCCGAAGGATGCGCCCGAGGCCACGCCGAGGATGAAGGGATCGACCAGCGGGTTGCGGAAGACGCCCTGGTAGGTGGCGCCGGTCACCGGCAGCGCGAGGCCGACGAGCACCACCAGCAGCAGGCGCGGCAGCCGGATCTGCCAGATCACCGTGTGATGGAGCCGCGCGAGCGGCGTGGCGCCGGCGCCGTCCACGCTCCCCGTGAGCGCCGCGAAGACATCGTCCCAGCCGAGGTGGTACGGCCCGAGGACGAGCGAGACGAGGACGAGCGCGGCCACGAGCGCCGCGAGGCCGGCCAGCAGCGCGTTCGCCGGGGGCTGAGCACGGGACGCACGCGGCACGACGGCCGCGTCTCCGATCGCCGCCCCGGTTGCACGTGACACGTGGAGTCCTCTCCGGCCCGGGCCTCGGGGGCGGCCGCGCCATCGCGTGCCCCGTGCCGGCCGTTCGCGCGCGCGCAGGCAGGCGTGCCGGCCCGCGCGGTCGAGACAACAGTATTACGTACGGCGGAAATATCCTACCGCGGCGCGGGCGCCCGTCCTGCCGGCACGCCGGGTCGTCAGGCGTGCGGCCGCGTCATGTCGCGCGGGCGCACCCACTCGTCGAACTGCACCGCAGTGACGTAGCCGAGCGCGAGCGCCGCCTCGCGCAGCGTGGTGTCCTCGCGGTGCGCCTTTTTCGCGATCTCGGCCGACCGCTCGTAGCCGATGTGCGGGTTGAGCGCCGTCACCAGCATGAGCGAGCGTCCGAGCAGGTCGTCGATGCGCGCGCGCACCGGCTCGATGCCGCGCGCGCAGTGGCGGTCGAAGCTCGCCAGGCCGTCGGCCAGCAGCCTGAGGCTGTGCAGCAGGTTGTGCGCGATGAGCGGCTGGAAGACGTTGAGCTCGAAGTTGCCCGACGCGCCGCCGATGCCGACCGCCACGTCGTTGCCGGCCACCTGCGCGCCGATCATCGTCAACGCCTCGCACTGCGTCGGGTTCACCTTGCCGGGCATGATCGAGCTGCCCGGCTCGTTCTCGGGGATGCGGATCTCGCCCAGGCCCGATCGCGGCCCGCTCGCCAGCCAGCGCACGTCGTTGGCGATCTTCGTGGCGGCGCCCGCCAGCACGCGCAGCGCGCCGTGCAGCGCGGCGGCCGGCTCGTGGCCCGCCAGCGCGGCGAAGCGGTTGGGCGCCGGGACGAAGGGCTGCGACAGCCGCTCGGCCAGTTGCGCGCACACGCGCGCGCCGAACTCCGGGTGCGTGTTCAGCCCGGTGCCGACCGCGGTGCCGCCGATCGCCAACTCGCACAGGCCCGGCAGCGTGCGGAGGATCGCCTCGCGCGCGCGGTCGATCTGCGCCACCCAGCCCGACATCTCCTGGCCGAGCGTCAGCGGCGTGGCGTCCTGCAGGTGCGTCCGGCCGATCTTCACGATGTCGGCGAAGGCGCCGGCCTTGGCGGCGAGCGTGTCGCGCAGCGCGCCGGCGGCCGGCAGCAGCCGCTGTTGCACGGCGACGATCGCCGCCACGTGTATCGCCGTGGGCACCACGTCGTTGGAGGACTGCCCCAGGTTGACCTCGTCGTTCGGATGGACGCGGCGGCCCGGGCCGCGCTCGCCGCCGAGCAGTTCCGAGGCGCGGTTGGCCAGCACCTCGTTGACGTTCATGTTCGACTGGGTTCCGGATCCGGTCTGCCAGACCGACAGCGGGAACTCGTCGGCGTGCGCGCCGGCGAGCACCTCGTCGGCGGCGCGCGTGATGGCGCCGGCCCGGGCCGCATCGAGGCGGCCGAGGTCGCGGTTGACGATGGCGGCCGCGCGCTTCACCTCCGCGAGCGCCATCACCAGTTCCATCGGCATCCGGTCGCCGCCGATCGCGAAGAACTGCAGCGATCGCTGCGTCTGCGCGCCCCACAGCCGGTCGGCGGGCACCTCGATCGGCCCGAAGGTGTCACGCTCGGTTCGCGTCGGTTGGCTGGTCATGGGCGAAAGTCCTCCTGCCCGCGGTCCGCCGGCCGGCGGCGTGGCGGCGCGAGCCTCTTCAGGCTGGTGGAGACGCCGGGGGTGACCTGACGATTATGGATCCCGGGCGTATGATTGGCGCCGCCGGCCGGCTGAACCGGCGCCGGCGGCGGGCGCGCACCCGCGCAGTGACGGAGGGGTCATGAGGCCGATGGTGTCCTTGCGCCAGCGCTGGTGGCTGGTCGTTGTCCTGCTCTTCGCTCCACCGGCACACACCGCCGCGTCGGGCGCGGAGGTGATGAGCTGGGTTCCGCCGTACCGGCTCGAGCAATCACGCCAGGCGCTGCAGCACCGGGCGGGCGCCGTCACCGCCGACCAGTGGCTCACGCGCATCGGCCTGCAGTTCTGGATGCCGACCGAGGAGGGCGGGATCCGCTACGCCACCCACGAGGAGAAGGTCGACGACGCCGAGGTGGCCTGGTTCCGGAACTGGGCGCGCGAGCACGGCGTCAAGGTCCTGCTCACGATCTACAACTACGACAGCAAGAAGTGGAACTGGGAGCTGGCGCGCGCGGCGTTCAGGGATCACCAGGACCGGTTCGTCGACAGCCTCGCCGCCGAGGTGGAGCGTCTCCAGCTCGACGGCGTCGATCTCGATCTCGAGGGCAACGGGTCGCTCGACGAGGATCGCGCCGCCTTCGCCAGCTTCGTGAAGAAGCTGTCGGCCAGGCTCCGCGCGCGCGGGCGGCTGCTCACCATCGACTCGTTCCACAGCCCCTGCTTCAACGCGCCCCACATGGGCTGGTGGGAGGACTGGGCGGGACAGGTGGATGCCATCCACTCGATGGGCTACGGCGACCTCTACGAGGGGAGCACGCAGACCTTCACGCCGCAGGGCTCGCAGCAGGTCTGCATGAACGGCGAGTACATCTTCAGGTTCAGCTGGCAGGTCAGCTGGGCCAGGAAACACGGGTTCCAGCCGGCGCAGCTGCTGCTCGGGCTTCCCGGCGGACGATACGAGTGGGGCGAGGGCGGCAGGGGCCGCACGCTTCCGGATCACCTGAACGAAGCGGCGGCGCAGGGCGCCGGCATCTGCATCTGGGACGTCCCGGCCACGCTCGGCGGCACCCGCGATTCGCGGTGGGGGACCGAGGAGGCGTGGACGGCGATCAAGCGCTTCCGGGCCGGCACGTAGGGCGGAACGAGCCGCGCGGGGCGGGCCGCGCCACGTGGCGTGGAGCGGTCCCTCTCGCGCACGGCGACGGCCCTTTCCTGTCGATGACGCCACTCGAGACGGCGCCGGCGCGCCGCCTCGCGCGCTACTTCACGTCGTACGTGTCCGTCTTCTGCCCCTGCAGGTAGACGTCGAACCAGCCGACGATGTGCTGCAGGCGCTCGATGCGATGCCAGGGCTGGCCCGAGCGCGACAGCTCGTGCGACTCACCCGGAAAGCGCACCATGACGGTCGGCACCTTCATGTACTTGAGCGCCCGGAACATCTGCTCGCCACCGTCGGACGGGGGCGTCCGCAGGTCGGCCTCGCCCTCGATCAGCATCAGCGGCGTCTTCACCTTCGAGACGAACGTGATCGGCGAGCGCGCCGCGAAGTCCTTCGGGTCGGCCCAGGGCGCGGCCCGGAACCACGTCGGCTGGAACAGCGCGAAGTCGGCCGTGTACCAGAAGCCAGCCCAGTCGGCGATCGATCGCTGCGAGACGGCCGCCGCGAAGCGGTCGGTCTGCGTGATGGCCCAGTTGGTGAGGACGCCGCCGCCGCTGCCGCCCGTGATCCCGAGCCTGGCGGGATCGACGTAGCCGCGCCTGATCACCTCGTCGACGCCGGCCATCAGGTCCTTGTGGTCGTCGCCCGGATAGCGGAACTGGATGATGTTGCCGAACTCCTGCCCGTAGGTGGTGCTGCCGCGGGGGTTCGGGTAGAGGACGACGTAGCCCCTGGCCGCCATCCACTGGAACTCGTGATCGAACGTGTAGCCGTAGGCGGCGTGCGGGCCGCCGTGGATGTTGAGGATGAGCGGGTACTTCTTCGACGCGTCGAAATCAGGCGGCTTCTGCACCCACGCCTGGATCTTCCGGCCGTCGAAGCTCGTGTACCAGATCTCCTCGGGCTCGGTGATCGTGATCGCCGAGAACAGCGCCCTGTTGACGTCGGTGATCCGCGTGAGCTGACCGCCCGCATCCGCCAGGTGCAGATCGCCGATGGCCGTGGGCGTCGAGATCAGGACGGCCATCCTCGACCGGTCTGGCGTCGCGGTGAAGGCGAGGATCTCCTGGTTGCCGCGGGTGAAGGACTCGACCTTCCCGCTCGCGACGTCGATGCGCATCAGGTTGGCGCGGCCCTGCTCGCCGGTGACGACGAGCACGCTCCGGCCGTCCTTCGACCAGACGGGGAGCGTCGACATGCCGCCACGCGGGGCACGCTGGTCGCCGGTGAGCCCGCTGCCGACGTCGTAGTCGTAGGCTGCCGTCAGGTTGCGCGGCGCGCTGCCGGGAGCGGTGTCGGCGACGAAGAGATCGGGCTGCGAATACGACCTGATCGGCGTGCCGGAGAGCGAGCCCTGGAACACGACCCGGCGCCCATCGTCGCTCAGCGCGAAGCCGCCGATGCCGCCCTCGATGGACGTGACCTTCTCGGGCTCGCCCCCGGCGGCGGCGACGCGCCACAGGTCCACTTTCGGCGGTTCGTAGTAGGGCTCCTTCACGTGCGACGACGTGAAGTAGATCCACTGCCCGTCGGGGGAGAATGCCGGCCGCTGCTCGCCGAACGTGCCGGTGGTCACCGGCTTCGGACCCGCCGGCGCGCCGGCCGTGGCGGGCACATCGACGGTCCAGACGTGCGCTGGACGAGTGGGATCGCTGAAGCCCTGGCCGTTGAAGCGGTAGACGGCCCGCGCAATCACGCGCACGTCGCTCACGCGCGCCGACGGATCCGGCTTCTCCTTCTTCTTCGCGAGGTCTTCGGCACTGGTGGTGCTGGTGAAGACGAGACGCCGGCTGTCGGGCGACCAGGACGGGTCGCCGGCGCCCTTCGGCAGGTCGGTGATGGCAAACGCCTCGCCGCCGGCGGCGGGGATCAGGTGGATCTGTGGGGGAGACGGCGGCTGCCCGGCCTGCGCTGGGGCGGGCGATCGCAGGAACGCGATCCACTTCCCGTCAGGCGACCAGCGCGGAGAGGAATCGCGCGGGCCGGCGGTGAACGGCCTCGGCTCGCCGCCGGTCGCCTCGACGATGAACAGCGCCGTGTCGTAGCCCGTCTTCTTCTCGTCCACCGTCACGCGGAGGAACGCGACGCGCGACCCGTCGGGCGAGATCTGCGGGTCGGCGATCCAGACGAAGCGGAACAGATCCGTTTCGGTGATGGCGCGTCCGGCGGCCGGCTGCGCGGCGGTGAACGGCTGGCAGACGACGGCCAGCAGGAACACGAACATCGACGAACGGCGTCGGAGCATGGGCGCCTCCCGGCGTGGAAGTGTAGGAGAATCACCGTTCCGGCACAAAGGCCGTCGGGCGGCGCCGGCGCGCGCGCCGGCGGTCCGCACGAGGAACCGGACATGGACAACGACAAGCCGATCGCCACCGTCGCGCAGACCTCGTCGGTGCTGCTCGACACGCCGGCCACCATCGATCGTGCGCTCGACCTGATGGCCGAGGCGGCGCGGCGGGGCACGCAGGTGATGGTGTTCCCCGAGGCGTTGGTCGGCGGCTATCCGAAGGGCGCGGACTTCCGCATCCACCTCGGCGGCCGCACCCCCGAGGGACGCGCCGAGTTCAAGCGCTACTACGACGCAGCGGTGGCCATCGACGGCCCGGAGATCGCGCAGCTTGCCGATGCGGCCGGCCGCCACGGCATGTACGTGGTGGTGGGTGTCATCGAGCGCGACGGCGGCACGCTCTACTGCACCGCGGTCTACCTGGGCCCGGACGGCCGGGTGCTCGGCAGGCACCGCAAGCTGATGCCGACCGCGCTCGAGCGGCTGGTGTGGGGCTTTGGCGACGGATCGACGCTGGCCGCCGTCGACACGCCCTGGGGCCGGCTCGGCGCGGTCATCTGCTGGGAGAACTACATGCCGATGCTCCGCATGGCGATGTACCAGCAGCGCGTGACGATCTACTGCGCGCCCACCGCCGACGACCGGGACAGCTGGCCGTCGACCATGCGGCACATCGCGCTCGAGGGGCGCTGTTTCGTGCTCTCGGCATGCCAGCACCTCCGGCGCGCGCAGTTCCCCGACGATCGCCTGCACAACGGGCTGCCCGGCACGGCCGACTCGGTGCTGATGCGCGGCGGCAGCCTGATCGTCGACCCGCTGGGCCGGGTGCTCGCCGGCCCGGTCCACGACGAGGACGCCCTGATCACCGCCGAGCTCGACCTGTCGCTGGTCCCGATGGCGCAGATGGACTTCGATCCCGTCGGCCACTACGCGCGGCCCGACGTGTTCTCGCTGCACGTCAACACCGCGGCGCAGCGTCCGGTGCGGATGGGCGACTGAAGGGAATCGGGGCTGGCACGCGCGCCGGCGGCGACCGGCTTCACCAGCCAGCCGCCGCGTCTGCGTCGATCGCGCGGGGCGGCGCGGGCCGCCGCGCGCTCACCGCTCTCCGAAGAAGAAGCGCAGTCCGATCTGGACCTCGCGCCCGGGCAGGTAGGCCGACGGCTGCCCGAACTGCGCGCCAGATACCGCGTTCACCGCGAGAACGTTCGCCCGGTTGAAGAGGTTGAACACCTCGGCCAGCGCGCTCACGCTGTGGCGGCCGAGCGGGATTCGCTTCTCGACCCGCAGGTCGACGTCGGCATAGGCCTTCACACGGAACGAGTTGCGCGGCACCGACAGGTCGCGCAAGTCGACCAGGCCGTCGCCGTCGGTGTCCTCGATGCCGCGCGGGTTGAACGCCGCGCCGCTGCGCCAGAACCCGATCGCGCTGACGACGAACCCGAACGGCGCCACGGCCACGCCGTTGGCGCTGAAGATGTGCGGCGCCGACTGGTTCGACGGCCCGTAATCGAGTTCCGGATGGTTGTTGTTGGAGAAGAGGGAGCCGAAGTCGCCCGAGAGCAGGTTGTCGCGCGCCCGCGACGCCGTGTAGGACACGCCGAACTGGTACCGGTTCGCGAACCGCCGCGTGAGGGACACGATCACGCCGTCGTAGTTGATCAGGCCGTCGTAGGTCACCTCGCTGATCTTCGGCCCGCCGTCGGTCGTGTGGCCGAAGCGGGCGTCGCCCTTGCGCACGTCGAACAGGTTGACGATGCGCCGCGTGAGCAGGTCGCGCGAGCGGCGATGGACGTACATCGCCGACACGCTCATCGTCGATCCGATCTGCTGGTCGATGCCGACGCTGAACGCGTTGGTGTAGGGCACCATGTCGCGGGAGTAGCGTGACACCTGGTTGGTCGTCTCCGAAGACCCGCGCGGGAAGAACGACAGCACCCGGTCGCCGAGGATCGACCCGCCCGGCACGGACAGGAACCGCCACTCGGTGCCCGGATAGGTCGCCTGCAGCAGCGCGACGACCTGCTCGGGCGTCTTGCCCGACAACTGCTGGACGTTCTGCGCCGTGACGACCGGCGCGCTCGCGGGATCGCCCACCGCGATGCCGAGCAGGTTGTAGAGCGTGAGCGGGTTGGCGCGCAGATCCATCGCCATCTTCCGGTAGAGCGGGTTCTCAGGCGGGGTGAACACGCCCGGCGCGATCGGGAACCCGGACGTGATGACGTAGTCGATGAGCGAGTTCGTGTAGTCGACGCCGAGACGCGGGAGGGCGACGTCGAACAGCGAGGTGGCGAACAGCCCGCCCTTGTCCGGAATGTCGAGCGTCCCGGCGATCAGGTTGCGATCGAAGAAGAGGCCGTAGTTGCCCTTGACGACCGTCTGGTGCCGGCCGCCGACGTCCCATGCGAAGCCGAGCCGCGGCGCCAGCGCCTTCTTGTAGCCGCTGAAGAGGCTCGCGTGGTCGTAGCGCAGCCCGACGCTCACGGTGACGTCGCGGTGCACCCGCCAGCGGTCCTGCGCGAACACCGAGATGTCGTTCGAACGGATGTCGAGATCCGATCCGCCGCTGGCGTTCGACGGGAACGAGAAGAAGCGCGCGGCCGACTGCTGGAACCCGTACAACTGGAACATCCGCGCCATCGAGGCCGCCTGGGCCGGATTGAGGAAGTCGGCCGAGTACTCGACGTCGTTCGTCACCGGATCGAACTGCCCGGTGAAGATGATGCGGTTGAAGTCCCAGCCGACCTTGATCTGGTGATCCCCGGCCAGGCCGGTCTTCAGCACGCTGAGCGACTGCTGCACCTGGAGGCGCTTGGCCACCTGGATCGACTTGCCGCCAAACGGCGCGTTGGTCTGCATGAAGCCGCCGTTGGCGCCGTTGAGCAGCAGGAGGAGCGGTTCGGCGCGCTCGGTCCGGCCCAGGTTGCTGGCGCCCTCGGCGCGCACGAAGGAGCCCGTGGTCTCGAGGAAGGCCGCCTGGCCGAGCACCGTCGTGTCGCGCACGACGAGGCTCCAGCCCGGCGCCTCGCGCGTGGCCGCCGTGCTCGGCAGCGCCAGCGTGCTCGCCGCCGCCGAGGCGACCAGCCCGTCACGATCCATCAGCCGGCGGTTGTAGGACGCCGTCAGGTGGCTCTGCTGACCGCGGTTGATGTCGCCCTTGAACAATCCGGTGAAGCCGGTGGTCTCGGGCGCGACGCCGAAGTCCTCCTTCTGGCTCGGCGTCGCGAGGCCGTTGCGCACGAACGCCGGAATCACCGACAGGTCGAAGTTCAGGCCGCGCGTCTCGTTCAGCTTCTCGAACGACCCGAAGAAGAACGCTTTGTCGCGCACGATCGGGCCGCCGAGCGTGCCGCCCCACTGGTGGCGTTCCAGCTTCGGCGCCTCGGGCTTGACGTAATCGGGCGGGCGCGGGCTCGGCGCCGGCACGTTCGACGCGTCGAGGCTGTCGTTGCGCACGAACCAGAACGCCCGGCCGTTGTAGGCGTTGGTGCCCGAGCGCGTGACGATGTTCGCCACGCCGCCCTGGGCCCGGCCGAACTCGGCCTCGTAGCCGGTCGTGATCACCTCGAACTCGAGGATCGAGTCCTGGGTGAACCGCATCAGCGGGCCACCGTAGACCGGGTCGTTGTTCTCCGCGCCGTCCACGAGATAGGACACGGCCACGGCGCGCTCGCCGAAGATCTCGATGTTCGCGTTGCTGCTGCCGACGTTCGGATCGGGCTTGGCGCCGGGCACGAGCGCGATCAGATCGGTGAAGTTCCGGCCGTTGAGCGGAAGGTTGTCGATCGTCTGCTGCGTCACGGAGCTGGCCGGCGCCGAACGCGTCACCTCGATGAGCGGCGGCTGCGCGGTGACGTCGACCGACTCGGCGACGCCCGCGACCGACAGCGCGAAGTCGAGCGTCGTCTGCTGGTTGAGGGTGACCTCCACGTTGCGCCGGGTCTGCGGGTTGAACCCCGCCAGCTCCACGACCACCTGGTACGTGCCCGGCGGCACCAGCGGCACACGGTAGATGCCGTCGGCGCCCGCCGTGACGACGACGCTCTGCCGCTGCAGCGCCGGTCCGCTGATGGTGACGGTCGCGCCCGGCAGCACGCCGCCCGACGAGTCGCGGACGAGGCCGGCAATCGACCCGGTGACCTGCCCGAACGCCGGTAGGGTCATGCAGATCGAACCGATGAGGCAGAACAGCAGAGACAGCCGGCGAGAGCTGGTCTTCATGGGTCCCCTTCCCGAATGGAGTAAACGCCACGATGATAGACCATCTGTCGAGTTGCCGGCGCCGACGCGATGCCTACACGACGGTCCCGAACAGCCGCCCGATGGCGGCGGTGAGGGCCATTGCGAGCGCGCCCCAGATGACCACGCGCGCGGCGCCGACGCCAGCCGGCGCCCCGCCGGTCCAGGCCGCGATGGCGCCGAGCGTCGCCAGGTACGCCAGCGACACGATGGACACCGCCGCGGTGACCCAGACAGCGGGAACGACCGCCGCCGTCAGCACCGGAAGCAGGGCGCCGGCCGCGAAGGTGGCCGCCGAGGCCAGCGCCGCCTGCAGCGGCCGGGCCGCCAGCTGCTCGGACAGCCCGAGCTCATCGCGAATGTGGGCCCTCAGCGCGTTGGTCGACATCAGTTGACGGGCGACGTCACGGGCCAGGCCGGCATCCAGCCCGCGCGCCACGTAGATGCCGGTGAGCTCGTCTTGTTCACCGGCTGGGTTCGCGGCCAGTTCCTGCCTCTCCCGGGCGATGTCGGCCTTCTCCGTGTCGGCCTGCGAGCTGACCGATACGTACTCCCCCGTCGCCATCGACAGCGCGCCCGCCACCAGCCCGGCCACGCCGGCAAGCAGCACGTTGGTCCGCGTCGCGTTGGCCGAGGCAACGCCGACGACGAGGCTGGCCGTCGAGAGGATGCCATCGTTCGCCCCGAGAACCGCCGCGCGCAGCCAGCCGATCCGGTTCGTGCGATGCTGCTCGTCGTGGCGCATGCGTCCCCCTGTCCGACCGGTGACCCCGTCGTGCGCTGAACGTATCACGGCCCGGGCGAGGCCCTGGCCCGGCCAGAGGACGACCGGGCCACGGCCCGGGCGGGAGACGGCGAGCCTTGCAGGCCTGGAATTCGTCGGCGGCACGCCGCGGGCACGGCTGACCCGGACGGCGTCTCGTGCGGCGTCGGTCGATCAGCCCGACCCGACGGCTCCGGGGGCCTCGTCACACGTTGCACGCCCCGCGCGTACAATGCCCTGATGATCACCGCCAGACTCCGGACACCTGCCCTCCTGCTCTCGCTCGCTTCGGCCGCCCTCGCCGGTGGCTGCCGCCAGACGCCTCCCGCATCGTCCTCTGTCGCGCCGGCCGTCTCGCCCGACACATGGGCCGTCGTCAACGGCCGGAGCATCACGCGGGAGGACGTCGAGCGGGTCTACCGCCGCACGGCGCCGCCCGACCAGTCTCCCTCGGGCGACGAGGCGCTGCTGGCCAGGCTCACGCTGCTCGACGATCTGATCGTTCGCGACATCCTGCTGGCCCGGGCCGCGCAGCTGCAGATCGAACTGCCGGCCGCCGAGCTGGACACGGCCTATCTCGAGGCGCGCAAGAACGTGCCCGACGACCAGTTCCAGCAGGAGCTGCAGCGGCGCAACCTCACCGCGGCCGACATGCGGGAGGCGCTGCGCCGCGACCTGATCGCGCAGAAGCTGATCGAACGCGAGGTCACCTCGAAGGTCACGGTCGACGATGCGGCGGTGACGGCCTTCTTCGAGGCCAATCGGGCGTCGTTCAACCTGGCCGAGGACGCGTGGCACCTCGCGCAAATCGTGGTGACGCCGGTGGCCGAACCGCAAACGGCCAGCCACGCCCGCAACGACGCCACCACACCGCAGCAGGCGGCTCAGAAGGCGCAGATGCTGATGGCGCGCCTGAAGGAGGGTGCGTCGTTCCGCGACCTGGCGATCGAGTTCTCCGAGGACGCCGAGTCGGCGGCGCGCGGCGGCGATCTCGGCCTCGTCCCGCGGTCGGCGCTGCGCCAGGTTCCCGCGCCGCTGCGGGACGCGGTGCTGGCCGTCGAGCCCGGCACGGTGCGGCTCGTCAACCTGGGCGGCATGTACACGATCGTCCTGGTGGTCTCGCGCGAACCGGCCGGACAGCGCGACCTGTCGACACCCGGCGTGAAGGAACGCATCACGGACATGCTCCGCGGCCAGCGCGAGCAGATCCTGCGCACGGCCTACCTGGCCGGGCTGCGCGCGGACGCGAAGGTGGTCAACCACCTCGCCCGTCGCGTGGTGCAGGCCAACGGGACGCTGCCCGTCGAGGGCGCCGCCGCGCCGCCCGCCGCGCAGGCGAAGTAGGCCGCGCCACCCCTGGGTTATAGTGTCGCCTTCTCGAACAGGATGGCGCCGGCACGAGGCCGGCGCCGCGGGGGGGACATGATTCCAGTGAAGAGCCTCTGTCTGCGCGCCGCCGCGACGTGCGTGATCGTGATCGCGACCGGCTCGGCCGCGGGCGCGAAGACCCTCATCCACGCCGGCCGCCTCATTGACGGGCGCGCCGACACCGCGCGCTCCAACGTCACCATCACCGTCGACGCCGGTCGCATCGTCTCGGTCACCGACGGGTTCGCCGCCCCCGCGGCCGGCGACACGGTGATCGACCTGAAGGCCGGCACGGTGATGCCCGGCCTGATGGACATGCACGTCCACATCACCAGCGAGCAGTCGGGCGCTGGCGGATACGCCGAGCGCTTCTTCACCAATCCCGCCGACACGGCGCTGCGTGCCACCACCTACGCGCGCAAGACGCTGATGGCCGGTTTCACGACGATCCGGGACTGCGGTGCCGGCGAGAAGCTCAACCTGGCCATGCGCGACGCGATCGCCCGCGGCTACGTGGTGGGCCCGCGCATCATCGCCGCCGGCGGCGTGACGACCACCGGCGGGCACGGCGACCCCACCAACGGTCTCGCCACCGAGCTGCAGGAGCTGCTGGCGCCGCACCTGCCGGGCATCGCCAACAGCCCCGAGGAGGTGCGCGCCGCGGTCCGCCAGCGCTACAAGGACGGCGCCGACTTCATCAAGATCGCCGCGACGGGCGGCGTGCTGAGCCTGGCCAAGAGCGGCGACGCGCCGCTGTTCTTCGACGACGAGCTGGCCGCCGTCGTGCGGACCGCACGCGATTACGGCATGAAGGTCGCCGCGCACGCCCACGGCACCGAGGGCATGCTGCGCGCCGTGCGCGCGGGCGTCGCCTCCATCGAGCACGGCACCTACATGACCGACGAGGTGATGGCGGCCATGAAGGAGAGGGGCACCTACTACGTGCCGACGATCAGCGCCGGACGCTTCGTCGCCGAGAAGGCGAAGATCGACGGCTACTTCCCCGAGGTGGTGCGGCCGAAGGCCGCGGCCATCGGCCCGCAGATCCAGGACACGTTCGCGCGCGCCTACAAGGCCGGCGTGAAAATCGCCTTCGGCACCGACCAGGGCGTGGCGCCGCACGGCGACAACAACCTGGAGTTCGTCTACATGGTGGAGGCGGGCATGCCTCCCATGGCCGCCATCAAGGCCGCCACGCTCGAGGCCTCGCGGCTGATCGACATGGAGAAGGACCTCGGCACGGTGGAGGCCGGCAAGATCGCCGATCTCGTCGGCGTGCCCGGCGATCCGCTCGCCGACATCCGCCAGATGACGCGCGTGAACTTCGTGATGAAGGGCGGCGTGGTCCACCGCCAGTGAGACGCCAGGCCGGGACGTGAGCCGGGGACTCGCGCCCGGCGGCAACGATGAGGCGGCGCCGTCATCGGCCGCCCTCGTCGCCCGGCCGCGATAGGATGACGGGGCGGGCCGCCCGCAACCGGCCCGCCCCGAGGTCATCCATGAAGATTCGCGCCGCCCACCTCGCCGCGCTGCTCCTGCTCGCCACCACGTCGTGCGCCCGGTCCGACCAGGCGACGGCCTCCCGCCCCCAGGGCGCCGAACGGGTGACGATTACCGTGCTGGCCACGACCGACATGCACGGCAACATCTATCCGTACGACTACCTCACCGGCAAACCCGCGGCGCGCGGCCTCGCGTCGGTCGCCACGATCGTCGCCGGCGTGCGGCGCGAGACACCGAACGTCGTGCTCGTCGACGCCGGCGACACCATCCAGGGCACCACGCTCGAGGGCGTGCACCAGGCGGCGGTGCGCGCCGGGACGAGCACGGCGCCCGACCCGATGATGCTGGCGATGAACCAGGTGGGTTTCGACGCGATGGCCGTCGGCAACCACGAGTACAACTACGGCCTCGCCAACCTCCAGGCGGCCAGGCAGGCCGCCCGGTTCCCCTGGCTCGCGGCCAACACGCGCACGTCGGGCGTCATCCCCGAGTTCGATCCCTTCCTGCTGAAGGAGGTCGCCGGCGTGAAGGTCGCCATCGCCGGCGCGACGACGGCAGGCGTGCCGCAGTGGGAGAAGCCCGAGCAGATCAAGGGGCTCACGTGGACCTCGCCCGCCGACGGCGTCGCGCGCGCCATGGGCCTGCTCGAGGCCGAGCGGCCCGACCTCACGATCGTGGTCGTGCACAGTGGCCTGGATCGCGACCCGAAGACCGGCGAGGTCAGAACGGGCGGGATGCCGGGCGAGAACGAGGCGTGGCAGATCGCCGAGCGCTTCCCGCGGCTGGGCGCGGTGATCTACGGGCACACCCACCAGCGGCAGGAAGGGCTGCGCGTGGGCGAGGTGCTGCTCGTGCAGCCGCAGAACTGGGCACGCGACGTGGCCCGGATCGACTTCACGCTGGAACGCGCGGACGCAGGCGGCCGATGGACGCTCGTCGACCGCACCAGCCGCCTGCTGCCGGTGACGAAGGACACGCCGGCCGACCCCTCGATCCTCGCGATCGCGCAGCCGTACCACGAGGCGGCGGAACAGTACCTCGATCAGCCGGTCACACGATCCGGCGCGACGCTCTCCGGCGCGCGCGGCCGCTTCGAGGACAACGCGCTGCTGGACGCCATCCACGAGGTGCAGCTGCACTACGCGAAGGCGACCGTCAGCTTCGCCTCGCTCTTCCAGCCCGGTGTGGAGGTGCCGAAGGGCCCGGTGACGGCGCGGGAGCTCGCCGCGCTCTACATCTACGACAACGAGCTCTACGCCATCGAGACGACGGGGCGGGTGGTGCGCGAGGCGCTGGAGAACGCGGCGCGCTACTTCCAGACGTGCCCCGAGCCGACCTGCTCCACGGGGCCGCTCGTCGATCGGTCGGTGGCCGGGTTCAACTACGACACGGCGCAGGGCGTCAGCTACGAGATCGACCTGCGGCGGCCGGCCGGCCAGCGCATCACGTCGCTGCGCTATCGCGGGGCGCCGCTGCGTGAGGATCAGCCGCTGCGCGTGGCGATCAACAACTACCGGGCCGCGGGTTCGGGCGGCTACGAGATGTTCCGCGATGCGAAGATCGTCTGGCGCAGCGGGCGGGAGGTCCGCGACCTGATGATCGACTACTTCAGCGGCCGCCACCGGCTGCCCGTCGCGCCGGACGGCAACTGGCGGCTGGTGCCCGCGCGCGCCGTGGACACGCTGGTCGCCGAAGCGGCCGCGCCGCGCTGAGCCGCGCAGCGGCGGACCTCCCGGCGCAGGGGCCGTCCCGATCAGGCCGGACGCGCCGCGTTGAGCACCACCATCGCCGTGTCGTTGTTCGCCGTGGAGAACACCACGAAGCACTGATCCTGCGGGACCGACGCGGTAGCGTAGAGGTGGTGGACGTCGATGCCGGCTGCCGCCAGCCGGCTCGTGACGTGGTGCAGCATGCCCGGCTTGTGCGCGAGGTCCGCCACCAGGACGTCCACCTCACGCGGCTGCAGCCCGAGCGCCACCAGCGTGTCCACCGCGCGCAGGTTGTCGTCGGTCACGAACCGGATGACGGCGTCCGGCCCCTCCACCCACGCGCTGGTGGCGAGCAGGTTCACCCCCCGCTCGGCGACGGCTTTCACCATCCGGTCGAGGGCGCCGATCTCGTTGGGCATCCTCACGATGACTTCCTTGGCCTGTCTCGTGCTCAGCATCGTCTGCCTCCGTTGAACGTGCTTCCATCATTCCTCCCCGGCGTGGCTGCCGGCAAGGGGATCGCCGCCGGAGGTCACCGCATGAACACGTGGCGATAGCCGCCGGCGACCAGGGCCGCGATGTCGGCCAGCACGCGTGGCAGCGTGATCCCGCCGGGATAGGCGAGGTAGCGCGGCTCCCACACCGGGTCGAACTTCTCCTTGTAGGCGCGCAGGCCCTGGAAGTTGTAGAACGGCTCACCGTGGGTGTAGACGAGCCGTCCGAGGCGGCTCCACAGCGGGCCGACCGGCGATTGCTCGAACCCCGACATCGGCGCCATGCCGAGCGCGAACCAGCGGTACCCCTCGGCCTTGCCCCACGCCAGCAGGTGCGTGAACAGCGCGTCCATCAGGCCGGGCGGCGCCTCGGGCGCATGGCGCATGAGGTCGACCGACAGCTCGTGGCGGTCCGGACCCGGCCAGACGTTGGCGAAGGCCACCACCTCGCCTTCCCGCTCGATGACCGCCACCGGCTGGCGCATGAGGTAGTCGCGGTCGAAGTAACCGAGCGAGAAGCCCTTTTCGGCCGCGCGCTTCCCGGCCAGCCACGCGTCGGAGACGGCCTGCAGCCGGTCGAGCAGCGGCGCCACCTCGCCTGCCGGCACCAGCCTGAACTGGCCGCCCTCCTTCTCCAGGCGGCGGATCGCCTGTCGGTGCTTCTTGCCCGCGCCGCCCTCCAGCGTGAATGCCTGCAGATCCACCCGGGCGTCCTCGCCCAGCTTCACGAACGCGAGGCCGAAGTCGGCATAACGGTGCAGGTAGTTCGGGTTCACCTGATAGAAGGCCGGCGTGCCGCCGAAGTCGTCGCAGCGTTCGAGAAACGCCCGGATCAGGTCTGGCGCATGCGCGGTGGGGCCCACCGGATCGCCCATCGCGGCCCACGTCCGGCCCTGGACGCCGTACATCACGAACCCCTTGCGCTGGTCATCGAAGAGCAGCGCCTTGTCGCGCAGCAGGGCGAGGTAAGGATAAGTGGCCGACTGGGTGGCGATCACCGCTTGGGCGGCCGCCAGGTCGTCAGCCGATGGCGGCGAGGCCTCGTGCGGCGCGTAGCCCATCAAGCGTATGACGCCGAGCGCCAGCAGCAGCGCCGAGACGCCCACCGACGCGCGGAGGAACCGCGACACGTCGGCGTCGATCTCGAACTGCCACCACAGGTCGTGTGAATACTCGACGTGCTTGAAGGCGAAGAAGCCGAGCCAGATCGACGCGAGGACGACGGCGAGCACGGCGGTCACCCATGCGGGCGAGAAGCGCGTCTCGATCAGCGCCGCCTTGCGATCGAAGGCGGGGCGCGCGCGGTGCAGCGCGAAGAGGACGATGCCCAGCGCCAGCGCCTCCTCCACGTCGGCGCCCTTCAGCAGCGAGGCCGCGATGCCGAGCCACAGCGTCCACGTCGTGAGGTAGTAGGCGCTGTCGAGCCGCCGGGCGAGCGCGTGCGACAGCACGAGCAGGAGCACGCCGACCAGGCTCCCGACGAAGTGCGACGTCTCGATGATGCCGAGCGGGATCGCGCGGTCGAGCCACACCAGCCGGCCTTCGGCCGCCGGCGTGGCGCCCGAGAACAGCAGCACCGCGCCGGCGACGAAGGTGACACCGGCAAGCAGGCGCGGCGTCGCCGCCTGGGCCGCGCGGCCGAAGGTGGCGCCGAGCTTGCGCGCACGGTGACCGTGGCGCCGCCATGCCTCGGCCGAGAAGACCAGCAGCGCCACCGCCAGCGGCAGCAGGTAGTAGACCGCCCGATAGACGACCAGCGCCGGCAGCAGTTGCGCCGCGGGGATCGACGGGGCGAGCATGAGCATCACCAGCCCCTCGAACACGCCGACGCCGCCCGGGACGTGGCTGACGACGCCGAGCAACTGCGCGGCGAGGAACACGCCGAGCACGCTGAGGAAGCCGGGGCTGCCCGGGGGCAGCAGCACGAAGAAGACGGCGCCGGCCAGCGCCCAGTCAAGCGCCGAGACGGCCAGCTGCGCCGCCGCGATCGCCGGCCGCGGCAGCGGCAGCGAGAAGCGGCCCAGCCGCAGCGGCTCGTGGCGCACCCAGGGCAGCGCGACGTAGCCGAGGCTCACCGCCACCAGCAGCCAGCCGATGGGCGCGATCGCGTCGCGGCCGGCGGCGACCGCCGCGCCCGGCAACGGACTGGTGGCGATGGCCAGCCCGCCCAGGGCGAGCAGTCCCAGCCAGAACGTCACCGAATACGAGAAGACGATGCGCGAGAGGTCCTCGGCCGTGATGCCCCAGCGCGTGTAGTAGCGGTAGCGGACCGATGCGCCCGAGAGCATCGCGAAGCCGACGTTGTTGGCGACGGCGTACGCGAGAAACGACGCGGCGGCCACGCGCCAGCGCGCCAGCGCCTTCCCGATGTAGGCGAAGGCCAGGAAGTCGTAGCCGGTCAGCACCGCGTAGTTGACGGCGGTGAGCGCGACGGCGGCCGCCAGGCGCCAGCGCGGCGTGCCCAGCACGTCGGCGACGAGCACCGGCCACGTCAGCGTCGCCAGCTCGTGCCGGAGCACTTCCAGGGCCGCGACGAACAGCACCAGGCCGATCAGCGCGGGCAGCGTCCGGCGGAAGCCGGCCCCCATCGATCTCATCGCGCGGGCTGGCCGGCGATCCACGCGATCGCCTCGATCAGCCGAGCCTGCAGCCCGGCCTGGTTGTCGGCGAAGCGATGGTTGGAGGCGGTGACGAGCCAGAAGCGCTTGGGATCGCGCGCCGCATCCATCACCGAGCGGACCTCGGCCAGCGGAACGTATTCGTCACCGGTCGAATGGATGGCGGCCAGCGGCAGCGGCGCGACGCGGTCGACCACCGCGCGGGTGCTGAAGGTCGGCTCGCGGGGCGTGGCGTGCGTCAGGTAGATGATCGAATCGCGCCAGCGCCAGCCGAGCTCGTTGACGTCACCCAGCCCGAGGCCGATGACACCCGCGAGCCGTGACTGGAGCGACGGGTCGGCGGCCGCCAGCACGGAGAGGGCCGCCCCTTCCGACACGCCGACCAGCAGCGACTTCCGCGTGTCGCCGCGCGCCGCGTAGTCGACCAGCGCCGCGTAGTCGCCGGGCACCTGCTCCGCCTTCAGGGTGGAGGCCTCACCGGTGAAGCTCACGAGGTAGGCTTTCACGTCCACGCCCACCACGAAGCAGCCGCGCGCGGCCAGGAACTCGGCCACCTGCGGGCCCAGGTGCACCCAGCCGCCGTCACCGCTCGAGACGATCACCGGGGATCCCCCGCGCGCGCCATACAGGTGCAGGGTCTGCGGGCGTCCCCGGATCATCAGCGTGTCGGTGGCCGGCGCGGCTCCGACGGCGCTGCCGGCGGCGGTGAGCGCAGACAGCATCACGGCACACGCCAGCCGTCGCCGGCGCGACGGCTGGACGCGTGCCACCCCTGCCACGAGGGCCCGACACTCCATTACGACGTCGCGATCACGAGCTCGTTGTCGACCGAGAAGGAGCCCGGCACACCGCGCGCCGCGAGTCCGGCGACGCTCCTGTCAGCCTCGTTGTCGACGACGCCCAGCAGGCGCACGTGGCCGCGATCCACGATGATGTGGATCGGGAAGTTGCCGATCGGCTGCGTGCCCGGGAACCCGGCGAACCGGCCTGAGAACCGCAGCATCACGCGGCGGCCCCAGGGCGTGCCCCACTCCGGCGCGTAGCGGCTCAGGAAGCTGTTCGTGTAGATGGCATAGAAGATCTGCCACCGCAGGTTCTCGTCACTCGGCGACAGCGACAACTCCTGAATGGTGTTCTTCACCTCGTCGACACCCGGCACGCGCTTGACGGCGCGCTCCGCCGCGGCCTTCAGACCGACCTGGTAGACATAGCCTCCCAGCGTGACGGTGCCCTTGTCGTAAGCGAAGCTGAGGAAATCGAACACCCCGTAGTAGGGAAGACGCAGCAGCGCTTCCTGCACCGCAGCCTCGTGGGGCTCGAGTGCCTGTGTGGAATCGGCGAGACGTCCGCGTGCGGGCTCCGCGCTGGCTGCAACCGGCGGGATCGCCAGCAACGCAAGCGCCAGCAACGCGACGGGGGTGGTCCTGGCGATGATTCTCATGAGTGGTACCTCCTTGGCGTCCGAGTACGTCCTCGGCTCGCCCTCATTAGACGGCCGTCCGGCTCGCCGGCGCGTGTCGCCCGCGTGACATCGGTGTCAGGGCGCGCCGGCGCCGCCGGCGGCGGCGCCCGCCTGCCTTGACGCGCACCCCGGCCGGGGTCACCATGAGCGCGTGCGCATCCTGGTGGTCGAGGACGACCGGAGCATCGCCGACTTCATCGCCGCCGGCCTGCGACAGGAAGGGCACGCCGTCGACGTGGCCACCGACGGCGTCGACGGGCTCGACTTCGCGCGCGACGCGCCCTACGACGCGGCGGTGATCGACATCATGCTGCCGCGCCTCGACGGGCTGAGCCTGGTGGGCGCGCTGCGGCGCGCCGGCGTCCACACGCCGGTCCTGTTCTTGAGCGCGAAGCACACGGTCGACGACCGCGTGAAGGGACTGCAGAGCGGCGGCGACGACTACCTCACGAAGCCGTTCGCGTTCGCCGAGCTCGTGGCGCGCCTCCAGGCGCTCACGCGGCGCGGGCAGTTGTCGGCCGAACCGACCGAGCTGGCCGTCGCCGACCTGCGCCTGGATCGCCTGACCCGCCGCGTGACGCGCGGTGACGTGGTCATCGATCTGCGGCCCCGCGAGTACGCGCTGCTCGAGTACCTCATGCGGCACGCCGGCCGCGTGGTCTCGAAGACGATGGTGCTGTCGCACGTGTGGGATTACTCCTTCGACACCGGCACCAACGTCGTCGACGTGCTCGTGTATCGCCTGCGCGAGAAGATCGACCGCCAGTTCGAACCGAAGCTCCTCCACACGGTGCGCGGCGTGGGTTATGTCCTCAAGGTGGAGTAACCGGCTGACGCACGCCTTCGTGCTGCGGCTGGCGCTCTGGTACGTCGCGGTCTTCCTGGTCAGCGCCATCGGGCTCAGCACCGCCACCTACCTGCTGCTCGGGCGTTCGCTCGCCGCGCAGGATCATCGCGTGCTCGAGTCGACGCTGCGCGACTACGCGGGGAGCTACTCGGAGGGCGGCCTCGCGTCGCTCGAGCGGGCGATCGACGCCGACGCCGCGGCCGGACTCCACGATCGCCTGCTGGTGCGCGTGGTCGGGCCCGGCGCCGAGGTGATCTACTTCGCCGCGCCAGCGGGCTGGAGCGGGTTCGACCTCTCGATCCTCGACACGCCGGCCGGCCACGACAGCGTCTGGCTGACCATCGGCGGCCAGCCCGACGGCAGCGCGCTCGAAGTGGGATCGATCCGCATGGGCAACGTCGCCATCCAGGTGGGACGCAGCTCCCACGTGCGCGACGAGGTGCTGCGGCATTTCCGCGCCACCGGCCTCGAGGTCCTCGCGCTCGTCACGATCGTCGCGGTGGCGGGCGGCGGCCTCCTGACCCACGCAGGGCTCGCTCCGCTGCGCCGCCTCGAGCGCGACCTGCGATCCATCATCCGGACCCGGCGGTTCGACGACCGCGTGGAGGTGCGTCACACCGGCGATGCCCTCGACGACCTGGCCGATCTCGTGAACCAGTTGCTGGATCGCATCCAGAAACTGGTCTCGGCGATGCGCGGCGCGCTCGACAACGTCGCGCACGACCTGCGGACGCCGCTCACCAGGCTCCGCAACCTCGCGGAGGCGGCCGTGATGTCGGGCGACGAGACCGCGATGCGCGAGGGCCTCGGCCACGCGCTCGAGGAGGCCGATCGCGTCAACGCAACGCTCACCACGCTGATCGACATCTCGGAGGCCGAGACCGGGACGATGCGGCTGGCGCTGGCGCCGGTGCGGCTGGCCGAGGTGGTCGACGAGGCGGTGACGCTCTACGCCGACACGGCTGAGCAGAAAGGCCTCACGCTGCGGGCCACGATCGACCCGGCGGTGGAACTCGTCGCCGATCGCACGCGCCTGCGGCAGGTGTTCGCCAACCTGATCGACAACGCCGTCAAGTACACCCCGGCCGGCGGCAGCATCGACATCAGCGCTTCGGTGGTCGGGGGACAGACCACCGTCGTGGTGCGCGACAACGGGATTGGCCTGTCGTCCGAGGACACGCCGCTCGTCTGGGACCGGCTCTATCGCGGCGACGCCAGCCGATCCACGCGTGGCCTGGGCCTCGGCCTCTCGCTGGTGAAGGCCATCGTCGAAGGACACGGGGGTCGCGTCGACGTGACATCCACGCCCGGACAGGGCAGCGCGTTCTCGGTGTCGCTGCCGATCGCCGGGTCGCCGGTCGCCTGAGCCTTCAGGCCCTGCGCCCGTACACACCAACGCCGGCCGCGGCCGTCACAGGCCGCCAGCCGGCGTTCGTCGGCCGCCGCACGCGACGGCGGCGCGTCACTGCGCGCTACTCCGTGGGGTGCGGCGCCTTCTTCGCGGCCGCCCGCAGCGTCACCTCGACGGCGTGCGCGGTCTTCTGCGCGCCCTCCGTCGTGTAGTGCACCCTCGCCTTGTGGCCCACGGCGGCGCCGAGGTCCGACTGCGCGATCGACTTCCGGCCCTCGGTCAGCCTGGCGTCCTTGGCCAGCGTGAAGGTCATCTCGTGCGAGCCCTGCTTCAGCACGAGCGTGCCAGCGGCCTGATCGAAGCGTTCGACCTGACCGCTCGCCCACCTGGCCGCCGGCGTCGTGGACTTCGCCGGCCTGGCCGGCGCGGCAAAGGTCGTGGCTACCAGGCCGATGGCGGCGAGCGTGGTGAGCGCGGTGGCGATCGTGGAACGCAACATCATGGTCCTCCTCGTGTGCCGCGGATCCCGGTGTCCCGCGCGCCCGCTGCGGCCCGGTCGCCGGGACGGCCTCGCCACGACTCAATCGCGGCGAGGCCGGCGGGCACGACCTGGCATCGGCATCAGTGGAGGGGGGCTGGCGCCGTCACCCTGTCGTCTCCGCATGCTCACGATACGAAAGGGGATCTCACGCGGCGCTGACCGACCCGTGACATCGCTGTCAGCTTGCCGCCGTGTCTCGGCGACGGCGCGCCGTCTCAGGAAGGCGAGCTCGAGTCCGGGCTTCCCGCAACGAGCCTGTCCGTTCTGTCATCGGCCTGACACGGCCGCATCAGGAGCCACTGCGTCCAATCGGATCGATGCGCCGCGAGACGGCGCCCGCTCCGAGCGAGGACCCCATGAACGACCAGTACGCCTCAACAGTTTCCAGCTTCCGCCGCCGCCTGCGCCTCTGGCCGGCCGCCGTGATGGCGGTGGCGATCGTCACCGCATTCGCGGCCGGCCGCGCCAGCCTGCTGGCGACCGCCGCACCCGTCACGCATCCCGAACCGCAGGCCGTCCAGGCACAGGCTTCTCCTCCCGCTCCCCTCGTGCAAGGCTCTTACAGCGCCATCGTCGATCAGGTGGCGCCCTCGGTGGTGACCGTGCGCGTCGAGAAGCGGCCCACGGCCACCGAGACCGCGTGGCCGCCCGAGTTCGAGCGCTTCTTCGGCCCCGGACCCAGCCCCGGTGAGCGCAACGGCGGGCGCGTGCGCGGACTCGGCTCCGGCGTGATCGTCAGCGCTGACGGCTACATCCTCACCAACCATCACGTCGTCGAGGACGCCCAGCGCATCGTCGTCGACCTGGCCGACGGCCGCAGCGCCCCGGCCACCGTCGTGGGTAGCGATCCGCCAAGCGACCTCGCGCTGCTGCGCATCAAGGAAACCGGCCTGCGCGCCCTCCCCTTCGGTGACGTCGAGCGCGTGAAGGTGGGTGACGTCGTGCTGGCCTTCGGCAACCCGCTCGGCGTCGGCCAGACCGTGACGATGGGCATCGTCAGCGCCAAGGGGCGCGCCACGGGCGTGGGCGATGGCAACTACGAGGACTTCCTGCAGACCGACGCGCCCATCAACCAGGGCAACTCCGGCGGCGCGCTCGTCAACCTGCGCGGCGAACTCGTCGGCATCAATGCACAAATCCTCTCGCAGAGCGGCGGTAACATCGGCATCGGCTTCGCCATCCCCTCGACGATGGCGCGCGCGGTCACCGAGCAGTTGATGAAGGATGGCGTGGTGCACCGCGCCAGGCTCGGCGTCACCGTGCAGGGGCTCAATGCCGACCTCGCGCGCAGTCTCGGCGTCGACGGCGTGCGCGGCGCGCTCGTCAGCGGCGTGGAGGCGGGCAGCCCCGGCGAGCGGGCCGGCCTCCGCCAGGGCGACGTCATCACCCGGATCGACGGGCGCGAGGTGGCCGATGCCAACGCGCTGCGCAACCAGGTGGCGGGCAGCCGCCCGGGCACCGAGGTGACGCTCACGGTGCGCCGTGACGGCCGATCCGAGCAGATCACCGCGCGGCTCGCCGAGCGCACCGACGAGGGTGCCCGCGCCAGCAGGGCCTCGTCGCGAGACGGTGGAGAAGGGCTCGACGAGGGCCGCGTCGGGATGACGGTGCAGCCGCTCAACCCCGACCTGGCGCGCGAGGCCGGTGTGTCGCGCGATCAGAAGGGCCTGGTCGTGACCGACGTGGACCCGGCCGGGGCGGCCGCGGAAGCGGGCGTCCGGCCTGGTGACGTGATCAAGCAGGTGGACGGCCAGGCGGTGACGTCGGTGCAGGAGCTGCGCTCGCGTCTGTCGGCGTCGCACGACCGCCCCGCGCTGCTGCTGCTGGCGCGTCGCGGCGGCGACCTGTTCGTGGCGCTGCCGATGTCGGCCTCGTAACCCGGGCGTCACGGGCGCAAGCCCTCCACCACAAGATCGGATCGGCACGAGAAGGCCGCCAGTTCCTGGCGGCCTTCTCGTGCTGAGCGGCGCGTTCGATGGCGGCCGACGTCGTCTCGCCGAATTCGGCATCAGCCCAGGCTTCGCACGCCTGCCAGCAGGCGTCGAGGTGCGCCCGGTGTTCACCCGCGGCGGCTTGACATGGTTTGACGCTCAGCTACACTTGAGTTTCACCACAGGAGGTGTGCGATGTCGAGTCGGCTTCTCGTCGCGGCGACGGCGTTGGCGCTCTGCGTGGGTGCGGCGGGCTCTGCTGCCGCTGAAAACATGCCGGCCGTCCAGATCAGAGTGCTGGACCAGGGCGATGCTCCGGTGCGTGTGACCGCCGCAGAGTGGGCCGGCGCCAACGCCCTCAGGATTCGTGTGGGCAGCGATCTGAGCCGGGGGGTCTCCAGCACGTGGGTGATCGTGTTCGTGGTGCGTCCGGACGGCTATTTCGCGGGCTCCCAGGTGCAACTGCTCAACCCGCTGCGCGGGCTGCTGAATCCGGCCGGAGTGGCCGAAGGGCTTGTGTCACTGAGCGAATTCCAGTTGAGAGAGGGATCGGCCGTGCTGGTGGCCATCGATCGTGCGGCCACGGCCAGGGGCACGTGGACACGCGCCGGCACCGCCCTCGGCGCGCTGGTGTCGGCGGCGCCCGTCGGCCTCGGGCTGCCGGCGTTCCCGCTCGAGTTGCAGGGAGGCGATGGGTCGTCGCCAGCGCAGGAAGGCTGCGGTCAGCAGTGGTGCTCCGCCGAACGCGCGGCCTGCAAGGAACTGTGCGGTGGCGCGAAGGGCGTCTTGTCCTTCACGTGCAACCAGAGGGAGTGTTACTCGCAGTGTGTCTGCGCGTGGTAGCGCCGCCTGGACCAGATCGGTAATTGAACCGGCCCGATCGTCCCGGCGCCTGGCCTGCCGGAGGGGCCCGGGACGATCGCCGGCGCTACGAGTTCAGGAGCTTCACCCAGAACAGCGCGAGGTCCGCGACGTCGCGCCGCATGAACGGATGTCGGCTGCACGCTCCCGCTGTGCCGTCGTGACCATTGTGAGGAATGCGCGCAGTCCGACCGACGCCAGCGTGGCGTGCGCGTGACGCGCATGCGCGCGACGCGCGGCCGCAGGCGTCACCGCAGCAGCCGGCGCACCACCCGCGGGTCGCCGTCGTTGGGCGCGGGCGTCACGCCGAGGATGCGGGCCAGCACGTTGTAGATGCTGACGCTCTCGAACGGCTTCACCACGACGCCCTGGCGAAACGCGGGCCCGGCGGCCACGAACAGACCCCGCATCGACCGCGCGCGCGGGTCGTACCCGTGCTGGCCGCTCACCTGGGCATCGCCCCGGGCGCGCAGGCGCTCCAGCGTCCGGCGCGTCATCACCTGCCACCCGTCGTCGACCGCGCCGACGATGGGCGGGATCCGCGGGTGATCGCGGTAGTACCAGTGCTTCGGCGTCTGGTGGCGGCGATACACCTTCAGCCGCGGATGGGCCTTCTTCAGCGCCCGGTAGACCGCCTCTTCCTTCGCGGCGTTCGGAAACAGGCCGAGCGTCGGGTTGATGTCGATCACCCGCACGTCGTCCAGCGAGATGTAGTCGTCGAGCACGATCACGCGATCCAGCGAGGTCGACGCCATGCCGTGGTCCGACACCAGCACCAGGTTCACCCGATCCGTGAGGCCGCGCTCGTCCAGGCCTGTCAGCAGCTCGCCGAGGTACCCGTCGACCTTGCGCAGCGCCTCCTCGACGGCCGGCAGATCGGGCCCCGCGTGCCCCGCCGTGTCCACGTCCTCGAAGTAGAGCGTGAGGAACGTCGGCCGCTCCGCGGCGGGCAGGTCGATCCAGCCGAGCACCTTCCGCACGCGTTCGCTGCCCGGCATGTCGCCGTCGAACGGCATCCAGTAGGTGGGACGCATCCCCTTGATGGGCGCCTCGGACCCCGGCCAGAACATCGCCGCGGCCCGCTGGCCAGCGCGTTCGGCCGTCACCCAGATCGGCTCCCCGCCCCACCACATCCCGTCCTGCACCTCCTCGCGTTTCGACAGGCCAAAGCTGCGCCCGGTGGCTTCGTCCCAGATGCTGTTCGAGACGATGCCGTGGTGGCCGGGGTAGAGGCCTGTGACGATGGTGTAGTGGTTGGGGAAGGTCTTCGAGGGGAACGCCGGCACGAGGTGCTCGGCGCGCACGCCGCGGGCGATGAGACGCTCGAGGTTCGGCAGCGGCGCCCGTTGCCGGTAGTCGGCCCGCCAGCCATCGAATGAGACGAGGATGACCGTCGGCGCGAGGTCGTCTGCCTGTTCCGGCGGCGGGGCGGCCAGCGCCGGCAGCGCCACGAGCACGGCCATCAGCGCGGCGACCGCGAGCCTGACCCACCACGCCAGGGCAAACCTCTCCCTGGCATCGCTCCTGCCCCACCCTGCCCCGTTCGTGATCGCCCGCATCTGGTCCACCCCTGGTGCTGCCGCTGACGGCCTGCCGGTGGTTCCGACAGGGCCCCGCGGAAGGCACGACGTGAGATTTTATCGTGCGGCCATCAACTGCCGGCACGGCCGTGGCCCCCGCGCCCGCCGGTTTCCGTTCTCTCCGGTGTCGCCACCGGGTCACCGCGCGCTCGCGTCCACGGCGCGCCCCGGTGCGGAACCGGAGGACGCCGTGTGTTCACCTCGCCCGATCCTCGCCCTCTCGCTCGCGGCAGGCCTCGCGGCATGGCTGATTCCCGCGGAGAGTCTCGCGCAGGTGAACCCGGCTTCTCCCGTCTCGACGCCAGCCGTCACCGGCGCGATCCCGCCGCTGCCCGGCGCGTCGGCCGTGCTGCCCGACGCGTGGATCGCCCAGACGGATCCGGCCGCCGTTCACGGCGGCGCGTTCACGTGGGGGCCGGATCTGCTGGTCCCAGGCACGGCGTCGAAGACCACGTGGCTCGGATGGGTCTACCCTCCGCAGCCCGGCCCGCACCTGTTCGCCGTCGCACCGGCCTTCCGGCCGCTGCTCGAGGAGCAGGCGCTGCCTGCCGCCACCGCGCACCTCTCCGCGCTGTCGCCGGGCGGCATCGCCGGCGCGTTCGATCTCTTCGCCACACTGAACGGCTACGACCCGGGCGCCAGCGTCAGCTTCACGATTCCCAGTGCGCCAGTGCAACGCTTCCAGGGGTATCAGCCCGTGCGCGGCAGGTGGCTGCGCAGCCAGTGGGGGCACGTCGGCCCGGTCTGGTACGGGCCGGAGAAAAAGTACTCCTACGCCGACTATCGTGGGTTCAACGAACTCCGGCTGCAGGGCGCGCGCCTCTACTGCGCCGCACGCACGGCGCAGTTCGCCCAGAACGGGCAGCCCCTCTCGCTGGGCGAGCGCGTCGGCTTCTCCGTGAAACTCCTGGGCCACACGATCGACTTCCTCGTCATCGAGCCCACCGTGAGCCTCGACGGCCCGAAGAAGTTCTTCGCCGGCGCCGGTGCGGGAGATGCGGCTGGCAACGGCGCGCAGGCCTTCACGATCCCCTTCCTGTTCGGCAACCGCGTCACGCCGGTTCGCGGGCTCGGCCTGCCCGGATTCGGTGAGGCGAGGGTCCCGGTGGACTTCGTCACCGGCGACTCCGAGGTGCGCACCGCCAGCGACCGCCGGCCGGTCTGGGTCGGCTGGAACCTCGGCGGCGGCGGCGTCGTCTCGCCAGGCCTCCAACTGATGCAGAGCAGGGAGTACCACTCGGTTGGCCACGCCGACGCGGTCATGTCCTCCGGGTTCTGGCTCGATCCCTCGACCGGCGAGGACAACCGCTTCGGCGTGGACGCCGACTTCACCTTGTTCTATGCCGGCCCGCTGCGCGTCTCGGCCCTGTTCGGCCTGCGCTACGAGGTAGGCCGGCCCGAGGTGGGCAACTCGCGCGTGCTGGCGTCCCCACTGCCCGGCTGGCCGTCGGAGACGCGCACCGGGCTCCTGTTCAAGAACCCGATCACCGGCATCCGCCACCACGACGGCGCCTGGGCGCTCGGCTGGCGCCGTGGCAGCCCCTGGCTCGAATGGCAGGTGCAGCCCGAGGGCAAGACCGACCCGTTCTGGACGTGGCCGATCCTGCCCGGCCTCCTGCCGCACGACATCAAGGCGCTGACCGACGACGACCACCTCGTCGAGTCGCGCACATCGCTCGAGCTGACCCTGGGGCTGAAAGGCTCGATCGGCATCCCGGTGAAGTTCTTCACGCTCACGCCGGAGGTGACCGGGAAGATCAAGGGCACGGTGAGCCAGTCACACGTGCTCCGGGACGCACTGGCGGCCGAGCAGCGGACCAGCCCGCTGCTGAACCGGATGATCCCCGTGACGGCCGTGACGGTGCGGCCCCGGCAGTCTGCCGACATCGTCTTCGACGGGCTCAGCGCCGGCCTCACCTTCTACATGGATCTGGGCTGGCTCGGCGAGATCGACTTCTACAAGCAGTTCTTCAAGGTTCCTGGCGCCACGATCGCGAAGTACGACAGCGACTCCGCACTCACGCCGGACGACGAGCGCTGGCAGATGCGCATCGGCACGGGCGCCTCGCTCGGCCAGGCGATGACGAAGCCGGCGGTCTGGTCGCACCTGCCCAACGGCGCGGAGTACAACACGTTCGATCAGGACGTGGCCGCGTGTCTCGTCGATCCGGCCGAGCCGCCGCCCCCGCCGCCGCCGTGCGAGCCGGGCGTGGACGCGGGCGGGCCGCCGAGAGTCGACATGTGCCTCTACGGCCCCACCCTGCTGTTCCAGGAAGGCTTCATCGACGCGATGGTGCCGGCCAACGTCTGCACGAACCTGCAGCCCTGGCTCGCCAGCCTGATGCTCACCGCCGACCAGAAGGCCTGCCTGGCGAACTACTTCGGCCTGCTGTGCCAGCCGGCGTCGAAGACGCAGACCTGGGAGGGCGTCACGGTCGTGAGCCGCGTCTGGAACCTCGACGAGACGATGAACGACGATCTCGTGAAGATCTCGCAGCAGTGCGCCGCGGCGTTCGTCGGCGTCGATGCCGACGCGGCCGACCCCGCAGTGAAGGCCAAGGCCAAGCAGATGCTCGATGGCCTGATCTCGGTGGGCATGTGCCGATCCAACGCGGAACTGATCCCCGACGCTGCGATCCTCCAGGTGGTGGGCGACCCCACCAAGGCGCCGAAGGCCCAGGCCGGCGCCACGTGCAAGCCGGCGACTCCAGGAAAGTGAACGGAGCGCGGGCGATGGGCCTGGCGGGCTCGCCGCCGTAGGGGCCGTCCGGCTTCAGCGCCGCGCCTGCCTCATCGGCAGGTACCGCGCCAGTTCCCGGGCGCGCTGCTGCTGGCCGGGCCGCGCCGCGAGCGCCTCGTGGGCCGGGACGAGCAGCGCCCGGCCGGACGGGTCGCCGTGCGCCAGCAGGCAGGCCCCGAGCAGCCCACGCGCTTCGAGCGTGTCGGGATGGTCCTCTCCCAGTTGCGCGCGGCGTCGGTCGGCGGCGGTCCGCAGCAGCGGTTCGGCGTCGCGGGCGCGGCCACGCGCGAGCAGAATCGCTCCCAGCGTGGCCGCGGCGTCAACCCGTCGCGCGTGGTCCGGGGCGAACTGCCGCTCCTGTACTTCGAAGGCCGCCCTGGCCAGGGCCTCGGCTTCGCCGTCGCGGCCCGTGCGATGGAGCAGCACCGCGAGGTTGCGCCTGGCGTGCGCCGCCTCCGGGTGGCTGGCGCCGAGCACGCGCTCGCGGCCGGCGGCGGCTTTCCGCAGCAGCGCCTCGGCCTCGGCGAACTCACCCGCATCGCAGAGCATGACGCCCAGGTTGTTGATCCCCGTGAGGTAGGCGGGGCCGTCTTCTCCCGCCGATGCCTGCCAGGCGGCCACCGCCTCGCGCATCGCACCGATCGCGGCGACGAGATCGCCGCGCCGGTACGCCACGATGGCCAGGCCGTTCAAGGCGATGTGCCGGTCGGGATGCGGCGCCTCCGGCTGCCGCCGGTGGATGGCGAGCGCCTCCTCCCAGGCGCGCTGCGCGTCCTCGAGCCGGCCCAGGTCGCTGAGCGTCGATGCGATGTTCGAGAGCGAGATGGCCACGTCGGGGTGCGCGTCGCCGTAGACGCGCCGGCGGGCCGCCAGGACCTCGCGCTGATGGACGAGCGACTCCTCGTGGCGTCCCTGCGCCGACCGCAGCACCGCGAGGTTGCCGAGGATCGTGATTGCGACCGGGCCCGCAGGCTCACGCGATCGCCGGGCGATCGCCAGGGCGTCGGCGAAGGCGCGATCGGCCTCGTCGTACTTCCCGGCGCCCAGGAGGAACGTGCCGAGGTTGTCGAGATCGGTGGCCACGTCGAGGTGGTCGCGGCCGAGCAGGCGCGTGTCGATGGCCAGCACCTCGCGGTGCAGGCGCTCGGCTTCGTCGTGGGCGCCGCGCCAGGCGATGGCATTGGCCAGTTCGCCCATGGCCGCGGCGGCCTCGCGGGTGGCGCCGCGTCCCAGCCGCCGCCATTCCTCGACCGCCCGCCGCAGCGCCGACTCGGCACGATCGCGTTGCCCCGCCTCCTTGTACGCCGTACCCAGCGCCAGCAGGGCCTGGGGCCGGGCATCCGCGTTGACGCCCTTCTCGCCAGCGGCCTCCGCCGCCCGCTCCAGCGCCAGAATCGCCGGCTCGAAGTGTCCCAGCTTCCGGTAGATGGTGCCCGAGAGCACGAGCAGTTCGACGCGCAGCGCCGCGTTGTCCGCCAGCGTCGAGTCGAGGCGTGCCACGCCCCGATCGACCAGTTCGCGCGCGGTGACGTCGCTGCGGCCCGCGTGCTCCGGATCGGCCGTCTCGAAGAGGCCGACGAGGAACTCGCTGACCGCCGTGGCGCGCCGCGCCTCGGCGGTCGCACGCCGCGCCTGCCACACCGCGACCGCGCCGCCCCCCACCACGGCCGCCATCGCCACGGCGGCCGCCGCGACCGCCACCCGGTGGCGCCGGACGAAGCGGTCCGCGTGATAGCCCATCCCGTGCGGCCTGGCCCGGATCGGCCTGTGCGTCAGATGACGCCGCACGTCCTCGGCCATCGCCTCCACCGAGGCATAGCGCCGCTCGGGCGCCTTCGCGAGCGCGGTGAGCGCGATCGTGTCGAGATCGCCGCGCAGGAGCCGGGCGCGCGCACGGGACACCCGCCGGCTCGGCGCCACCGGCTCGCGTTCGCAGATGGCGCGCTCGACCTCGGCCGCCATCGGCGAACCTGGCTCGATCGCGCGCCGCCCGCACAGCAGTTCGTAGAGCAGCGCCCCGAGTGCGTAGACGTCGGTGGCCGTCGTGACGGGCCCGCCCCGGACCTGTTCGGGAGCGGCGTAGGCCGGCGTCAGCAGCCGGCCGCCGAAGATCGTGGTCGCGCCGCCGGCATCCTCCAGGCGCGGGTCGAGCACGGTCGCGATGCCGAAGTCCACGAGACGGACCTGGCCTTCGGCCGTGACCAGCACGTTGCCGGGCTTGATGTCGCGATGGACCACCAGGTTGCGGTGGGCGTACTGGACCGCCGCGCACGCATCGAGCCACAGCGCCAGGCGCGCCTCCAGCGCGAGGCCCTGCCGATCGGCCGCGACGGTGATCGGGAGGCCGTCGACGTACTCCATCGCGAACCAGGGCTCGCCGCCGGCCGACACGCCGCCGTCGAGCAGGGGCGCGATGTTGGGATGCCGCAGCCGCGCCAGGATCTGCCGCTCCCGCAGGAAGCGCCGCACCACCGACGGCGACGCGAACTCGTGCCGCACCACCTTGAGCGCCACGCGCTGTTCGAACTGGCCGTCGGCGCGCTCGGCGAGGAACACGTCGCCCATGCCGCCGCGCCCGACGAGCCGGAGGATGCGGTACGGGCCGACGAGTTCGCCCGAGCGATCGACAGGCTCGGCGGGCTCCGGGACGGCCACGGCACCGGAGATCGGCGACAGATCGGGCAGCCGGTCGAGGAGATGGGAGGACGTGGCATCGGCCCGCAGCAGGGCCTCGACCTGCGCGCGAAGGGCCACGTCGCCCGCGGAGGCGGCCTCGATCCGCCGGCCCTGCTCGTCACCGGGCAGGTCGACGATCTCATCGAAGATCTCCGCGGCGTGCCGGAGGCGGGCCGCATCGTCGTCGGACATCACGCGTCCCCTGACGACGTCACGCCGCGCCGCCGCAGATCGTCGACGAGCAGCGCACGCGCCTTGCGCCATTCCCGCTTCACCGTCCGCTCGGAGATCCGGAGCGCTTCGGCCGCCTCCTCGACCGAGAGCCCGGCGAAGCAGCGCAGCTCGACGAGCAGCGCGAGGCGGGCGTCGATCCCGCACAGGCGCGTGATGGCGCGATCCACGTCGAGCAGCCCGGCCGCATCCTCGGCGCTGCCGATCGTCACCTCGTCGATCGGCACGTGGATGACCGCGCCGCCGCGTTTGCCGGCAAGCGCCTCACGCGCCGCGTCCACGGCGACCTGCCGCATCGCGCGCGCCGCGACGGCGAAGAAGTGGTGGCGATCGTTCCACGCCTGGGCCCGGCTGGCACCGAGCTTGAGGTAGGTCTCGTGCACCAGTTCGGTGGTCTCGAGCCCCCCGCCACCGCGGGCGCGGCGGCGGTGCGCGAGCGCGCGCAGTTCCGCGTAGACCAGCGGAACGAGCGCATCGAACGCCGACCGGTCTCCGGAGGAGACGGCCTCCAGCAGGAGCGTGATGTCGCCCGGGGGCTCTGGCGCCATGTGCTCACCTTCACACTGACGTGGACACGCGCACTCTAGCACGGCGGCCGTGCGGCGGCATGACGGCACGACGACGCGCGCCGCGCCGCTGGCCCCGTTTTCCGGCCGATGCCGTTCTCCCGGGCATGGACACGCCGCGGTCACCCACGGCGCGAGGGCCACCACCGGCCCCGCGAGCCCGTGCGCCGCGTGTCCGGGAGGATCCCGTCATGCGTCGCCGGTCTCCGCTCGCCGTCACCTTCGGACTGCTGGTCGCGCTGGTCGCGCGGCCGTCGCTCGCCCAGCACAACGCGACACGGATCGTCGCGCCCGCCAGCGGGCTCCCATTCGACAGCGGACCAGCCCGCCCCTATCCGTCGACCATCAACCTCGGTCCGGGCCCGGCCGTCTTCTCCGTCTCGGTCATCCTCCATGGCCTCACCCACCCGTGCCCCCAGGATCTCGACATCCTGCTGGCGGGGCCCGATGGGACCGCGATGGTGCTGATGTCGGACGTGGGGGGCTGCCCGGGCGTGGCCGCCACGCGCACGCTGACATTCAGTGACGGGGCGTGGCCCGTCCCCTCCGACAGTCTGGTCGACGGCGCCGTCTATGGTCCGACCGACGGCGGCGCATGGCCCGACTACTACCCGCCGCCCGCGCCGACCGGCAAGATGGTCTCCAGCCTCGCGGCGTTCCGCGGCAAGTCCTCGGGCGGCAGCTGGCGGCTGTTCGTCGTCGACGGCAACGGCAATCTCCATCAGGGCGAGATCCTGGCGTGGACGCTCGTGCTGCGCTACTACCAGGACTTCGGGATCGGCTACACCCAGATCGGCGTGCCGGCCGGCACCACCGGCGAGACGATGGGCCCCGCCTACCCGTACCCGATTCCCCTGACCGTCAGCGGCGTCAACGGCCGGGTCGACCGGGTCGTCACGACGGTGCAGCTCCGCCACCAGGATCCCGACGATCTGGATCTGCTGCTCGCCGGCCCGGGCGGAGAGCACACGTTGCTCATGTCCGACGCCGGTGGCTACACCGACATTCCGTTTCCCGGAGTCGACCTCACCTTCGACGACACGGCGCTGGCGACGATCGGCGACTCGGGACCGGTGGTGACCGGAACCTGCAAGCCGGTGAACTACGGCACGGGAGACGTCTTCCCCGCCCCGGCCCCCGCGGGGCCCTACCCGGCGTCGCTGTCGGTGTTCCGGGGCGTCAGCGCCAACGGCACCTGGCACCTGTTCGCCGTGGACGACGCGCAGCAGGGCACCGGGATCATCTCGGGGTGGTCGCTCCGGTTGATCACCACGAGTTCGGCCGCCACCCCCATGCTCTCCATCGAGAAGCCCGCCACGTTCCAGACCGCGAGCCCGTTCGTGTACATCACGGCAGACGTCGACGACGCCACCGACGCGCTGGTGATCTGGCGCAACGCGGCCAACGGGGCCACGGGCGTGGCGATGCGCACCTCGACGAGCATCTTCGGCGCGGACGTGCCGGTCGTCTCCGGGAGCAACACGATCACCTTCACGCTCACCAACGCCGCGGGCGAGCAGGCCTCGAAGTCGGTCGTCGCCCAGGCCGGCCAGTTCAGTTACCACTTCCCGGAAGGCGCGACCGGCCCGTTCTTCGACGTCGACCTGTCGGTGTTCAACCCGAACACGGTGTCGGCCCCCTTCGCGGTGTCGTTCCTGACCGAGACTGGCAAGACCTCACCCAAGCCATTCGTCCTGCAGCCGCGTTCCCGGATCCGCATCCCGGTGGAGTCGCTCGCGGGCGAGTTCCCGGGGGTGGCTTCGGGCGCGGTGTCGAGCGTCATCACCTCGACCGGCGGCCAGCCGCTGGTGGCCGAACGGACGATGTTCTGGGACGCGTCGCGCTACGGCGGCCACGCCGGCAGCGCCGTCGCCGAGCCGGCCACCCTCTGGCTGTTCGCCGAGGGTTCGCAGGGTTTCTTCGACACCTTCCTGCTGCTGGCCAACGCCGGCGCGAACGACGCCACGGCCACCGTCACCTTCCTGCGGGAGAACGGGCCGCCGGTGGTGAGAAGCTACCCGGTGAAGGCGGGCGAGCGCGTGACCGTCTGGACCGCGACCATCCCCGAGCTGCAGGATTCGTCATTCGGCATCAGGATCATCTCCACGCAGCCGATCGCGGCCGAGCGCGCGATGTACTTCAGCGGCGGGAGCGGGCGGCTGTTCGAGGGCGGACACGAGTCGTCGGGCGTGACGCGGGGCGCCCGTGAGTGGTTCTTCGCGGAGGGCGCCACCGGGCCCTTCTTCGACACGTACCTGCTCGTGAGCAACCCCAACTACTCGAGCGTGCCCGTCACCCTCACCTATCGCACCGACAAGGGACAGGTCGTCGAGAAGACGCTGGTCGCCGCACCGAACTCGCGCCTGACCGTGAACGTGGAGACGCAGGACGCCGCGCTGGCCGACACGGCGGTCTCGACCACCGTCTCCGCGCCGCTGCCCATCGTCGCCGAGCGGGCGATGTACTGGCCTGGCGGACCCGGGACGTGGCGCGAGGCGCACAACAGCTTCGGCCTGACGGAGACGGGTGAGCGCTGGGCCGTGGCCGATTGCCGCGAGGGCGGGCCGGAGCAGTTCGAGACCTACGTGCTGCTGGTGAACCCCGAGCCGGTGGCCGCCCACGTCCTGCTCACCTTCGCGCGAACCGGCCTCGCCTCGCCCGTCCAGAAGTCGATCGTGGTGCCGGCCAACAGCCGGGCCACGGTGACGATCGGGTCGCACGCGCCGGAGATCATCGACCCGTCTGGCACGACGGAGTTCAGCGTCATCGCCCGGACGACGAACCTGACGCGCATCGCGGTCGAGCGGGCGACCTACTGGGACTCCGGCGGCCAGAACTGGGCGGGCGGATCGAACGTGACGGCGACGAGGCTGCGCTGAGCCGCCGGGCGTGGGCGGCGCTGCCGTCCTGCCGCGCGGGTGACGACCGGGCCTCGGCTCAGCGGACGCGGTCGTCCGGCTGGCGGAAGACGAGGCCCGGCCCGGCCGGTCAGCGGACGCCGTGCTCGGCGAGCAGGGCCTGGAACGACGCGGTCTGCCTGAGGGGAGCGAACGCGATGGCCCGGCTCACGAAGGGCGCGCAGGTCGCGTCCAGCGCCAGCGCCCGCTGGATGTGCGTGAGCGCCCGATCGGCGAACCCACCCACCACATACGCCTCGGCTGCAATCAACTCGCTCGGCGCGCTCTGGTCGTAATGGGTGAACGCCTCGAGATCGCGCTCGCCCTCCTCGATGCGGCCGGACTTCAGGGCCAGCAGGCCCTGATAGACCAAGGATCCCGCCGGCGCGAGCCTCGGGTTGCTGCGGACCGACGAGATGTCGGCCGTCGCGCCTTCCAGATCACCGAGCAGCAGCCGGCAGATTCCCCGGGCGGCCAGCAGCGGGGTGTCGTCCGGGTAGTCGTGGAGCGCACGGTTCAGCAGGTCGACGCACTCGCCGTACCGGCCGAGACGGCGCAGGTTGCCGGCGCGGTTGGTGACGGTCGTGATGAGCCCGGGCATCAACTCCATGGCCCGGCGGTAGTAATCCTCGGCCAGTTCGGCATTCTGATCGATCCCGCAGCTGTAGATCACCGAACTGTAGGAGTCGCCGAGCAGGGCCAGCGCCTCGGCCGCGCGCTGATCCAGTTCCAGGGCCCTGGCGGCCTCGGCCCGCCACTGCCCGACGTCGCCGCGGGCGCGTGCCGCCAGCGCGAGGGCGATGTGGGAGTCGGCCAGATCCGGCAGCAGGCTGGCCGCCTTGGCCGCCGTCTCAGACGCTCGCGCGGCTGCCGCGGGACCGCCGGCCCACACCGGCTGCGCGAGCCGGCCGTAGGTCTTGCCCAGCCACGCCCACGCAATCCCGTAACCTGGATCGAGTGTCACGGCGCGCTCGAGCGAGATGCTCGCGTCCCGGTAGCGGCGCGAGAGGTAGAGCGCCTGCCCGTGAGCGAACGCCGCGTAGGCCTCGCTGTTGCGGGTGTCGCCGGCCGCCGCGGACGTCTTCCTGGCGGGCCAGAACCAGTACAGGACCACCACGGCCACCGCGAGCCCGGCAAGCAGCGTCCACAAGCCCAGCCGGCGACGCGATGACGGCGCCGGCGTCCCGGCCTCCGGCGGTGGCGCGGCATCCGACGGGTCGTCTTCCTCCGCGGGAGTCGGTTCGACGCCCTGACTTTCGCCGAGCGTTCGCGCGGCAACCCAGGCGTCGAGTTCATCCTTGAAGGCGAACGCCGATGCGCGCTGTCTGTGCTCGAGCCGGCGGACCGGCAGGCCCTCCGTCGATTCCCAGCGCTGCACGGTCCGGATGTCCCGCCGCAGGTAGGACGCGATGGCCTTCCAGCCGTCCAGCCGCTCGCCGGCGGGATCGCGGTTCTGCACGAGGCTGGGATCGGGGGGGCTGGGCGTCGACATCGCGGGCAGGCAGCCGCGGATCGCGGGGATCGGGCGGCGACAGGAAGATCCGCTTCGCGACATTATGCGGCATCAGGGCCTGCCGTCTGATGCCGCTTGCCAGGCCGGCTCCCGCGACGGCAGTCTGACGATGTCATGTCAGCGGCCGGGGTTCGCCCGGTTCCCGGAAAGCGTCCCCACGCACGACGTCAGCGACGGGGCTGACACGGGCTCGGGTGGCGGCCTCGGATCGGGATCAGCAGGATCAGGAGGGGTACCACATGCGCACGCTCGTTCGGCTTGCCTGGACAACGGTTCTGCTGGCGGTGCTCGCCGCCGGCGCGGTCCAGGCCCAGACCACGGATCGCTCGGGGATTGAGGGCAAGGTCGTCGATCAGAGCGGCGGCGTACTGCCTGGCGTGACCGTTTCCATCACGACTCCCGCACTGCCGGGCGGCCGATCCACGGTCACCGACGGCCAGGGGATGTATCGCTTCGCGGCACTGCCGAGCGGCACCTACCAGGTGAGCTTCGAGCTCGAGGGCTTCGCGATGAAGAAGCGCGAGGTCCGGCTCGACACCGGCTTCGTCGCGACGCTCGACGAGACCATGTCGGTCGGCCAGGTCGAGGAAGCGCTGACGGTGACCGCCGTCTCCCCCGTGGTCGACGTCAGGACGACGGCCGTCAGCACGAACCTGGGCAAGGAGGCGCTCGAGCAGTTGCCGACCTCCCGGAGCATGTGGCAGGTGATGAACCTCGCGCCCGGGCTGCGGGTCGGGGGCGTCGACGTCGGCGGGTCGGCGGTCGGCAACCAGCAGTCGTACTCGAACTACGGCACCTCGTCGGGCGGCAACAAGCCGACGATCGACGGCGTCGACACCCGGGAGGACGCCGGCGGCAGCGGCTTCTACTACGACTACGGGGCGTTCCAGGAAGTGCAGATCAAGGCGATGGGCAACGACGCCGAGATGGCCACGCCGGGAACGCAGTTCATCGGCATCCTGAAGTCGGGGACCGACACGTTCCACGGGTCCGGGTACTTCGCCTGGGAGACGCCCAAGCTCCAGAGCGGGAACGTCACCGACGCCCTGCGCGCCCGCGGCGTGAAGGAAGGCAATCCCCTCAAGGCCTACCACGACGGCAACGTGGACCTCGGCGGCCCCGTGCTGCGGCGGACGCTGTGGTTCTACGGCTCCTACCGCAACCAGCACATCGAGCAGGGTGTGCTGGGTTACGTGGCCTCGCCCGGACCCGACAACGTGCGCGGCACGGCCGACGACGTGCCGGGCAGCTACCAGGTGACGCTGACCAACTACACCGGCAAGCTGAGCGGCCAGGCGGGCCAGCACCGCTTCAGCGGGTTCATGCAGGTCCAGGAGAAGGATCAGCCGGATCGATCCGCCGACGCATTCCACTACCGGGAATCGACGTTCCATCAGATCTTCAAGCCGCGGGCGGGCAAGGCCGACTGGTCGTGGGTCGCCTCCGATCGCACCTACGTGAACGCGTTCATGGGCTACTGGGGCTACGACACCGACATCCTGAACGAGACGGAAGCGCCCGCCGCCTACGACACCGTCACGCTCTGGTACTCCGGCCGGTACAACCCCTCGCCCTACACGGTTGGCCGGAGCCGGTGGCAGTACAACGGCAGCCTGGCGCACTTCGCGCCGAGCACCTGGGGCGGCAGCCACGACATCAAGATCGGGGTCGAGTTCACCGACGAGGGCCGGTTCCGGAACGAGCCGGCGAAGTCCAACGGGCGCGACTACCAGCTTCGCTTCCAGAACGGCGCGCCGTTCCAGGTGATCGCCTACAACTTCCCGTACGACTCGACGGGCTCGATGACGACGCAGGCGGCCTACTTCCGCGACGCCTGGCGCTTCGGCGATCGCGCGACGCTCAACCTGGGTCTCCGCTACGAGAGCTACCACGTCTTCAATCCGGCCCAGTCGAAGGCGGCGGGGCGCTTCTACCCGGCCGGCGACTTCCCGGAACAGGAGATCCTGACGTGGCGCAACTGGGCGCCGCGCATCGGCCTCGCGCTGCCGCTCGACGCCGACAAGCGGACGGTGGTGAAGGCCACCTACGGCTGGTTCAACTTCGCGACCCAGGCGCTCTACTCCGACACGTTCAACAACAACGCCGCCGCGTCGACGACCTATCGCTGGAACGACCTCAACGGCAACCGGGACTACGACGATGGTGAGTTCGGCGACTTCGTGACGGCGACCGGCGCGAAGACGGTCGCGGTCAACCCCGACCTGAAGCAACCCAAGACGCACGAGATCACGGCCTCGGTGGAGCGTCAGATCGTGGCGAACCTCTCGGCGCGCGCCAGCTACGTGTACCGGCGTGAGGTCGATCGGTTCCAGGGCGTCAACGTGCTGCGGCCGCGCGAGGCCTACGGCATCGCGATTCCCGCGGTCGATCCCGGACCCGACGGCGTGATCGGGACGGCTGACGACGGCCCCGCCATCACGTACTACGAGTACGGCGCGGCCTACGCGGGCGCGGCGAACATCCGCACCGTCGACCAGAATCTTCCCGGCTACGAGAACAGCTACAACAGCATCGAGGTGGCCGCGCAGAAGCGCCTGTCGAACCGGTGGCAACTGGTCACCTCCTTCCTGGCCACTCACGTCGACGACTGGATTGGCGGCGTGCCCGTGACGCCCAACGACGAGTTCTTCCCGAAGCGCAAGTACTGGGAGTGGGCCTACAAGGTCGCGGGCAGCTACAACCTGCCGTACGACATCCAGGTGGCGGGAACGTTCTCGAGCCAGAGCGGCAGCGTCTGGGGGCGCGATGCCCGCTTCACGGCCGGCCTGGTCCGCTCCGGGAGCCTCATCCTCCGGATGGAGGACGCGGCGGCCAACCGGCTGCCCACGCAGAACCTGCTCAACTTCCGGGTCGAAAAGCGGCAGAAGCTGCGCTACGGTACGGCCTCGTTCCAGTTCGACCTGTTCAACGCGACGAACTCGAACGTGGAACTGGGCGTCACCACCAGGTCGGGTCCGAGCTTCGGACAGATCACAAGCATCGTCCCGCCGCGCGTGGCGAGGCTGGCCGTCAGCTACAACTTCTAGCGAGGCGCTGCCTCGGACCGCCGGGCCTGCGGGGCATCGTCTCGCGAGGCCCGGCTCCGTTCGGCCCGGCGGTCGTCCTGACGGATCTGGAGGCGTGACTCACGCGCGCCGGATCCTGGCCGTCAGGACTGCCGCTCCCACGCCTGCGCGGGCGAGCCTGCCGGCCGCCCGCGACGGCGCGCACGTCCGTAACAGGCTCCGCGCGAGCCGCTGGCGAGGTGTCCCATGAAGCGACGCGGAACGGCCATCACGACCCTCATCCTCTGCGCCGGCGTCTGGATGGGCGTCGCGCTTCGCGCCGCGCCGCCGGAGGACGGCCTGCTGGCAGACTTTTCCTGGCGCAGCATCGGGCCCGGCAGCAGTTCCGGCCGCATCGTCGACGTCGAGAGCCTCGACGACGATCCCCGGTTCGTGATCGTCGCCTCCGCCTCGGGCGGCGTCTGGAAGAGCGAGAACGCCGGGACCACCTTCACGCCGATCTTCGACCGGTACGCGACAGGATCCATCGGCGACGTCGCCGTCCACCAGAAGGACCGCCGGATCATCTGGGTGGGAACTGGCGAGGCCAACAACCGCAACGACGTCGGATGGGGTGACGGCATCTACAAATCCACCGACGGCGGCGCGACGTTCACGAACGTCGGCCTCCGCGAGACGTTCCAGATCGCCCGCATCGTGCTGCACCCGACCGACGCGCGGATCGCCTACGTCGCCGCCGTGGGCAACCTCTGGGGAGACTCGGGGGACCGCGGGTTGTTCAAGACCGTCGACGGCGGCACGACGTGGCAGAAGCTCCGCGGCGGGCTGCCCGACTCGAACCGGACTGGCGCGACCGACATCGTGATGGATCCGCGCAACCCGGACGTGCTCTACACGGCCTTCTATCAACGGCTGCGTCGGGCATACCGGTTCGACTCGGGCGGTCCCGGCAGCGGCCTCTTCAAGTCGACCGACGGCGGCCGCACCTGGCGGCGGCTGGGCCGCGGGCTGCCCGAGGGCGATCTCGGCCGCATCGGCCTGGCCATCTCCCGCACGAATCCCAGGGTCCTGATGGCCATCGTCGAGGCAGCCTTCCAGCCCGCCCAGAAGGACCCCGCGTACGAGGACATGACGCGGCTCGGCAGCGGCATCTACCGCTCCGAGGACGGCGGCGAGACCTGGCGCTTCATGAACCGGCACAACGTGCGGCCGTTCTACTTCAGCCAGGTCCGCGTCAATCCCCTCGACGACCGGCACGTCTACGTGCTCGACATCAGCTTCTGGGTGTCGCTCGATGGCGGCCGCACGCTCGAGAGGGGCGCCCACGAGTTCCCGTACGACTACCACGCCATGTGGCTCGATCCGCACCAGCACGACCGGTACTACCTCGGCCACGACAAGGGACTCTTCCTCACCCAGGACCACGGACGCTCGCTCCACTTCTTCGAGAACCTGCCCGTCACGCAGTACTACGCGATCGGCGTGGACATGCGCGACCCGTACGTCGTCTACGGCGGCACGCAGGACAACGGCACGTGGGGCGTGCCGAGCTTCACGCGCGACGCCTTCGGCATCCGCAGCGACGACACCTGGAAACTCCACTGGGGCGACGGGATGCACGTGGCGGCAGATCCCGACGACTGGCGCCGTGTCTACACGGAGGCCGAGAACGGCAGCTTCCGCCGCTACGACGCGCTGACCTACACCGAACGCTTCGCGCGGCCCGGCGCCTCCAACGTGTCCAACATCGACGCGGTCACGGGGACGCCCCCATCCGGCCGGACGCAGGCCACCGACCCGGGCGCGGCCGCCGCGCAGGCCCGGACCGACCGTTCGTTCCGGTTCAACTGGCAGACGCCGTTCCTCGTGTCGCCGCACAACGGCCGCACGATCTACCTCGGCGGCAACCAGGTCCTGAAGTCGGTGGATGGCGGGACGGCGTGGCGGATCATCAGCCCGGATCTGTCGGCCAACGATCCCGAGCAGACGCGGCGCGACAGCGGCGGGCTGACGCCGGACAACACCGGCGCCGAGACGCACGCCACCGTCGTGTCGCTGTCGGAGTCGCCGCTGGTGGCAGGCCTCGTGTGGGCGGGGACTGACGACGGCCGCGTCTGGGTCACGCAAGACGACGGCGCGGCGTGGACGCGCGTGGACGGCACGATCCCCGACGTCCCACCGGCACTGTGGGTCAGTCACGTCGAGGCCTCGCCACATGCGAAGGGAACCGCGCTCGTGGCCTTCGACGGTCACCGCAGCGGGGAGTTCGGCACGTGGGTATTCCGCACCACCGACTTCGGCGCCACCTGGACGAACATCGGCCGCGGGCTGCCGGCAGGCCAGCCGGTGCACGTCCTGCTGTCGGATCGCCGGAATCCCCGGCTGATCTTCGTCGGAACCGAGTTCGGCGTGCAGGTCACGCTCGACGGCGGCACGACCTGGCGGCCGCTGATGAACGGGATGCCCACCGTCGCGGTGCACGACCTCGTCGTGCACCCGCGTGACAACGACCTCATCGCGGGCACGCACGGACGCGGGCTCTACGTGCTGGACGACATCACGCCACTGCAGCAACTGACGCCGGAGGCGCTGGCGGCGCCCGTGCACCTGTTCGATCAGCGCACGGCCACGTGGTGGGTCGACCGCAGCCGCGGCGGGCAGGTCGGCGACGGCACCTACGCCGGCCAGAACCCGCCATCGGTGCGTGCTTCCGGGATGGCGAAGGATCGGGCGAAGGTCGCCAACACGCCCATCGTCACCTGGCACCTCGCCAGCGCCCCGGAGACCTCGGTCACGCTGGAGATCCGCAGCCTCGACGGCGGCCGCGTTCGGAAAGTCACGGTGCCTGCCCGGGTGGGCATCACCAGGTTCGCGTGGGACGGCCGATTCGATCCACCGGCAGGGACAACCCCTCCTCCCGCACCGGCGGGCGAATCGCCGTCTCCCGCGACGCCCAGGGCGCCCCAGGGCCAGCTCGCCGGCCCCGGCACGTACACAGTCGAGCTGATGGCCGGCACGGCACACGCGCGCGCGCTGCTGACCGTTCGCGAGGATCCGCTGACGGCCACGGCCCGGTGAGCGTACGGCCGGCGATCATCAACCGCGATCGGAGGAAGAGCTGTGAAAGAGACGACGTTCAGGCTGACCCTGCTGGTCGTGATGCTGACGGGCGCGGTGTCGCTCGGCCACCTCGGCGCACTCGAACGTGAGGAGTGCACGACGCTCGTCGCGGCGCCGGCCGCCACCCGCCACGGCGGGCCGCTGTTCTGGAAGAACCGCGACACGAACACGCTGTCCAACAAGGTGCTGCTCGTCACCGAGCAGCCCTACAGCTTCCTGGCGCTGGTCGATGCCGACGACCGCGCCGGGCGCGCCGCATGGGCCGGCGTGAACACGGCTGGCTTCGCCATCGCGAACACCGCCTCCTACAACCTGCCGCAGCCTGCGACCGAGGCGCGGGAACAGGAAGGCGTCGTGATGGCCGAGGCGCTGCGCACCTGCCGCACGGTCGACGATCTCGAACGGCTGATCGAGCGCCGGCAGGGAAAGCGGCTCGGCGTGCGGACCAACTTCTTCGCCCTCGACGCCGCGGGCGGGGCGGTGATCATCGAGACGCACAACAACGGCCACACCCGGTACGACGCCGCGAGCTTCCCGGGCAGCCGGATCGTCAACACGAACTTCTCGCGCAGCGGCGGCGTCGACGAGGGATCCGGCTACATGCGCTTCGATCGCGCGAGCGAGCTGCTGGCGACGATCACGCCGGATCGCCTCGCCGCCGGCACCATCTTCGACGTCCTGTCGCGCGACCTGGCGCATCCGCTCCTCCAGCACCCGGCTCGCTCGGCCTGGAAGACGCTTCCCGCCGACCGCCCGTACTGGGTCCACAGCAACTACACGATCGATCGCCCCAGCACGGCCTCGGCCGTCGTCGTCGAGGGCGTGCGCCCGGGCCAGGATCCCAGGCTGACGACCATGTGGGTGGCGCTGGGCGAGCCGGTGACCACCATCGCCGTGCCGCTGTGGATTGCGGCGGGCACGCCGCCCGAGGAGCTCTGGAAGGGAACCGATGCCCCGATCAGCCTCGAGGCGACGCGGTTGAAGGAGGCGCTGCGCCCGCTGAAGAGCCGCGAGCGCAACGAATACGCCGACCTCACGAGGCTCGACAACTCGGCCGGCACGGGATGGCTGCCTGGTCTGATGGCCGTGGAGCGTCAGATCGTCGAAGAGACCGCCGCGCTGCTCGCCGGCAACCCCTCGAACGACGACCTCGCGGCCTTCCAGCGCCGGATGGCGGCGCGGGCGCTTGCCGCGCTCGCCGCGGTCGAAGTCCGCCCGCGGACCGATCTCCCCGTGACCCCGTCGCTGACGGCGCCAGCCCTCGCCGCAGGGGTCGTCTCGCAGCGCAAGGGCGAGCACGACAAGGCCGTCGGCAGCTTCGATCGCGCGATCGCCACCGATGCGCACGACGCCGATGCGCACCTGCTGCGATGCCGGTCACTGGCGGCCCTGCGGCGGTACGACGAGGCGATTGGCGCCTGCAGCGCGTCGCTGGACGCGAGGCCGCGCGACGCGGAAGCCCTCCGCGATCGCGGGCACTACCACCTGAACGCCGGACATGTGGATGCGGGGCTGGCCGACCTGGTCGCGGCACACGCGCTCGCGCCCGGAGATCGCGGCGTCGCCTACCATCTCGGCCTGGCGCACTACCTCGAGGGCGATTTCGCGAGCGCCGCGGCCACCTACGGGCGCTGCGCCGAACTATCCACGACGGTCGCCGCACGAATCGAGTGCGAAGCCTGGCTGGTTCCCAGCCTCATGCGATCCGGCCGGGGCGCGGAGGCGAAGGCCGTGCTCGCGCGCGTGCCGACCGCGGCTCTCCCTGGCCACGCCGCGCTCTATCAGGATCGCCTCCTGCTGTTCCGGGGCGCGAAGACAGAGGCCGACCTCGTGGCGACGATGCCCTCCGAGGGCGACCTGACCGAGGCGACCGTCGGCTACAGCATCGGCCTGTGGCACCTGCTGAACGGCCGGACCGACGCCGCCCGAACCTACTTCCGGCGGGCCGTCGATGCCGGCCTGGCCCCATCCTGGGGCGCGCGGGCCTCGGAGGCCGAGCTGCGCCGGCTCGCCTCGCCAGCCCGCAATCCATAGGACGGGACCGTGATTCCCTGGCGGCTGGCGTGGCCCGGCGAAGCGTGCGTGTCTCGCGCCAGCGGCGCAGCGCCGGTGGCCCGGACCAATGGCCCTCGCCCATCGCATCGTGTGAAGACGTCCGGTCGTCGCGGAGACCGGACCCGGTGGAGCCTCTCATGATTCGCCGAACCCTCTTGCCACCCTCGTGCCTGGTGCTGCTCCTGTTGCTGCTCGCCGTCGCGCGACCGCTCCCCGTTGCCGGGCAGGCTGCCGCCGCACGAAAACAACCGGCGGCCCCTTCGGGACGGATGGCCCCGCCGGCGCCGGTCGCCGGACGCACGATCGAGCTCACGCAGCCGGCGTCGCTGGTCCCGGCCGCTCCCAGGACCGGCCCCCCGGTCGTCATCAGGGGCGCGACCGTGCTGACGGTGACGAAGGGCACGATCCCGAACGGGATGATCCTGCTGCGCGATGGCCGGATCGCCGCCGTCGGCACGAACCTGCCGGTACCGCCCGATGCCGAGGTCGTCGACGCCACCGGCCGGTTCATCCTGCCGGGCATCATCGACCAGCACTCGCACATCGCCGAGAGCGCGACCAACGAGAACGGCACGACCGTGAGCTCCATGGTGCGGATCGAAGACGTGATCGCACCCGGCGACGTCAACATCTACCGCGAGCTCGCCGGCGGCACCACGGCCGCCAACATCCTGCACGGCAGCGCGAACCCCATCGGCGGCACCAGTTCGGTCATCAAGCTGCGATGGGGCGTGAAGCGGGCCGAGGAACTGGTCTTCGACGCGGCGGTGCCCGGGCAGAAGTTCGGACTCGGAGAGAACGCGAAGCAGCATCCGGAGCGGCTCGGCGGCACCCCGCTGCAGCGCTACCCGGCGACGCGTCCGGGCGTCGAGTACACGATCCGCGATGCGTTCACCCGCGCGAAGGCGTACCAGAAGCAGTGGCAGGACTACGAACGCCGGCGGAAGGCGCACGAGGACGTGCTGCCGCCGCGGCGCGATCTGCAGCTCGATCCCCTCGTCGAGATCCTGGAGGGCAGGCGCTTCGCCCACGTGCACGCCTACCGGGCCGACGAGATCCTGATGATGATCCGGCTCGCCGAGGAGTTCGGCTTCAAGGTGCGCACCTTCGATCACGGCCTCGAAGGCTACAAGGTGGCGAAGGAGATCGCCGCGCACGGCGCGGGCGTGGGCACCTTCGCCGACTGGTGGGGATTCAAGGTCGAGGCCAACGACGCCATCCCCTACAACGCCGCGCTGCTGATCAAGGCGGGCGTGATCGTGTCGATCAACTCCGACAGCGCGGAGCACGGTCGCCGGCTGAACCTCGAGGCCGCGAAGATGATCAAGTGGGGCGGCCTCACCGAGCAGCAGGCGCTCGAGCTGGTCACGATCAACCCCGCGAAGCAGCTGGGCCTCGACAGGCGCATCGGATCGATCGAGGTGGGAAAGGACGCCGATCTCGTCATCTGGAGCGCGCACCCGCTCAGCAGCTATGCGACGGTCGAGCGCGCCTACATCGATGGCGTCCTCTACTACGAGCGTGAGGCCGACCTCCGGCGCGTGGCCGAGGTGGATCGACGGAAACAGGCCCTGGTGGCCGCGGAGCGGGGTGGGACGAACCAGCCGGCCACCGCCAGTCCGGCGGCGGCAACGCCTCCGCCGGCGCTGCCCCCGGCGGGCGCGGCGTATCAGCCGGACCAGGGCCCGCGGCCGGTCGCCATCACGCCCAAGGGCCTGCTGGCCATCGTCAACGCGAAGATCGTTCCCGTCACCAGGCCCGTCATCGACAACGGCACGATCCTCATCCGCGACGGCCGCATCGAGGCCGTCGGCGCCAGCCTCGCCGTGCCTGACGGCGCGAAGGTGATCGACGCCAGGGGCGCCGAGGTCTATCCAGGCTGGATCAACGCGAAGACCACCACCGGCCTGACCGAGCCGGGCCCGGCGGGCTTCCAGGACACGGCCGACCTCCACGACTACAACCCGCAGCTGCGCACCGTCGTGGCCTACCACAACGACAGCGACGCCATCCCGGTCACGCGCGCCAACGGCATCACGACGGTGGCCGTCATGCCCTCAGGCGGCATCCTCGGCGGTGAGGTGCCGGTGATGAACCTCGACGGCTGGACGTGGGAGGAAAGCCTGGTCCGCCGGGCGGCCGGCGTCTCCTTCCAGTTCCCGGGCCTCACCCGCGCCGGCGCGCCGGGGCCGGCCGCCGACGCCGGGACGGAATCCGATTACGGCGCCCGCAGGCGCGCGCGCGACCAGCAACTGGACCGCCTCGCGACGCTGTTCGATCAGGCGCGCGCCTACGCGAAGGCGGCAGGCCCGGACCGCGAGCGCGACTGGGTGCTCGAGGCGCTCGTGCCGGTGGTCGAGCGGCAACTGCCCCTCTTCACCACCGTGCAGCGCGAGCAGGACATCGTCGACGCCATCGCGTTCGCCGAGCGGACGCGGGTCCGCATCGTGATCTGCGCGGGGCCGGAGGCGGCGCTCGTGGCGCCGCTGCTGAAGGCGAAGGACATCCCGGTCATCCTCGGGCCCGTCCTCACGCTCCCGTCCCGCGAGGACATGTTCCACGCCGCGAGCTACATGGCGGCGGGCCAGCTCGCGAAGGCCGGCGTACGGTTCGCGTTCGCGACCAACGACAGCAACTACGCCCGCCTGCTGCCCTACCACGCGGCCAGGGCCGTCGCATGGGGCCTGCCGCGCGAGGAGGCCCTCAGGGCGCTCACCATCACCGCGGCCGAGATCCTTGGCGTCGCCGACCGGCTGGGGAGCATCGAGCCCGGGAAGGTCGCCAACCTGCTCGTCGCCAACGGCGACGCCCTGGAGGCGCGCACCGAGGTGACCCACGTGATCATCAACGGGGTCGACGTGGATCTCGCCAACAAGCAGCAGGCGCTCTACGAGCGCTACGCCAACCGGAAGTAGGAGCCGCCATGAATCCGCACGTCGAACGTCGCGCGCCCGACGCCGGAGGATCCCGGCGCCGTTTGGTGCCGCCTGCACTGAGGGTTGCGCTGCTGCCGCTCGCCGCGGCGATCACGCTCGTCCTGGCCGGCGGGGGCGGCGGGCCGCTGCGCGCCGAGGCGCCGCACGAGTACGCCATCACAGGCGCCCGCGTCGTCACGGCGGCCGGCGCCCCGATCGAGGCGGGCACCGTCGTGGTGCGCAACGGGCTGATCGAGGCCGTCGGGGCCTCGGTGCCCGTTCCGCCGACGGCCACCGTGATCGACGGAAAGGGCCTCACCGTCTACCCGGGCCTCATCGACATGGGAAATCCGGCCGGCATCGAGCTGCCGCCGGCGCCGGCCACACAGGCGCGGACCCGGCTGGACGCGGAGCGCGCGAAGCGCCAGCAGCTCGTGCGGCCGTGGTTCGATGCGGCGAGCCACATCAGGGCCGACGCACCCGAGTTGCGCCGCCTCGCCTCGGCCGGCATCACCAGCGTCCTGGCCGCGCCTCCCGGCGACGCGTTCCGCGGCCACAGCGCGCTCATCAACGTGGTCGCGCCCGACGAGCCGCCGCAGGCGGGCAGCCTCGCCGGCGAGCGGCGCGGGCTCTACATCGTCCAGACCCCGGTGGCGCTGCACGTCCTGCTGTCGGAGCGGTCGCCGGGCAGCAGCTATCCGATGTCGCTCTTCGGCACCATCGCCCTGGTCCGGCAGACGCTGTTCGACGCCGAGCACTACAAGCTCGAGCGGGACCGCTACGCCAAGGCGCCGGCCGGCATGGCCCGCCCCGTCTACGACCAGGCACTCGAGGCGCTGGAGCCCGCGCTGATCGGGCGCGAGCCAGTGGCGTTCCACGCCGACACCGCGCTGCAGATCCGGCGCGCGCTGAGCGTGGCCCGGGAATTCCGGCTCGACCCGATCGTCGTGGGCGGCCTCGAGGCCGACGAGACCATCGACGATCTGAAGGCGGCGCGGGCCCGCCTGATCTACAGCCTCAATTTCCCCGTCCGATCGTCCGCGCTCGCCCCCGACGCGGACGAGCCGCTGAGGACGCTCACCGTCAGGGCGAACGCGCCGAAGGTCCCGGCCGGGATCGCCAGCGCCGGCGTGCGCTTCGCCTTCACGACCGGCGGCCTGCGCGACCCGGGCGACTTCATCCGCAATGCCGCGAAAGCGGTGAGGGCGGGCCTGCCCGCCGAGGCGGCCATCAGGGCGCTGACGATCGACGCGGCGGCAATCGCCGGCGCCGCCGATCGCATCGGCTCGATCGAACCCGGCAAGATCGCGAACCTGATCGTCGTCGAGGGCGATCTGTTCGACGAGGCGATGACCATCAGGCAGGTGTTCGTCGATGGCCGGCCGGTGGAGATCGACCGCGCGCCGGCGGCGCGCGCGACCGGTCGGAGCCGCGGCGGATCCTGAACGACGATCGACCCGCCCCCCCGGGACCGCGCCTCAGGCCGGCGTTCCGCGCCAGGCGATGGTCAGCACGAACGCGCTCTCCTCGTGCGCCTCGACGTCGTGCGGCACCGCGCGATCGAACGCGAGCAGCCTGCCCACCGGCAGGTCGAACGCACGGCCCTCGGCCCGCACGGCGATCCGGCCGCGCACCGTCTGGATCGAAATCCGGCCGTCGGTGCGGTGCCCGGGGATCTTCGCGTGCGCCTTCAGCGCGATGAGCACGATGCGGAAGTCGTCGTGCTTGACCAGCGTCTTGGCGTTCTGCCCCGTCGCCCACTCGGGCTCACGGTGCAACTGGGCGATCTCGGCGTCGAAATCGAACTCCATGTAAGGCAGCGCCATCGACTGGGGATGCGGGCGCCGGTGCGGTGCCGCGGCGGGATGCCGATCGTCCTGGGCGTCTGACATGCGCGTTCTCCTGGATCATGCCGCCCGCACGACGCCGGCCTGCGCGAGGCCGTCGAGCAGCAGGTGGAAGTACACGAAGCCGGCATACGGCTGCCACGCGCGCGTCGCGCGGCGGACGCCGGCATGATCGAGCGGCGCGCGGCGCTCGAGCCAGCGTGCCAGCCGCTTCTGCGCACCGACATCATCGCCCGGAAAGACGTTCAGCCGCCCGAGGCCACGCAGCAGCACGTATTCGGCCGTCCAGCGCCCGACGCCGTGCAGCGCGATCAGCTGCGCGTGCGCCGATGCGTCCTCCATCGCGCGGAGCGCTTCCAGGTCGAGGGCACGCCGCTCGACGCCACGCGCCAGTGACAGGATCGCCCGCGCCTTCTGCGTGCTGAAGCCGAGCGCGCGCAGGCTGGCCGGACGCAGGCGCGCGATCTCGGCCGGGCGGGGAAACGCGCCGGGCGTGCCGCACCGCGCGGCGAGACGATTCAGCAGCTCCAGCCCGACCTCCAGCGACAACTGCTGGCAGGCGAACGCGTTGGCCAGCGCCTCGAACACGTCCGGAAACCGCGGCGGCTTCATGCCGCGGAAGCGCTCGGCCAGCGGGCCAAGGCGCGCATCGCCGGCCGCCAGCCGATACCAGTCCGACAGGTCGACGTCCAGCCCGAGCAGCCGCGCGAGGATCGCATCGATCCGCTTCCGGTCACGCACGGCGAGCGCGGCGGGCGCAATGGGCGAGGCGGTGACGGCCAGGCGCGGCGCCGCGGCCGATC
>JBDIBB010000010.1:0-52520 GCA_039812685.1 Vicinamibacteraceae bacterium | reverse complement strand
GACGGCCGGCTTCTTCGAAGCCCTGGCGCCGCCGCTGGCCTGGCGCGCCGCCGCGGTCTTGCTCGCAGCCGCCGGTTTCCTGGAAGCCTTGGCGCCGCCGCCGGCCGGGCGCGCCGCCGCGGTCCTGCCGGCGGCGGCCTTCTTCCTCGGGCCGGGACGAGTCGGGGCGGCCGGGTGCGCGGCGCGCCCGGCGGGGCGGGTGGTGCGGGGTGGGCGTCTGGCCATGGTCGCTCCCTCAGGCCTGAATTGACACCAGGACGATAAGTGATTTATTTTTGACTGCTTATCGCAACTCGCGGTAAGCCTTTCCTGCAGCCCGCCGGCGCTGTGAGACCGGCAAATCAACGCTCGAGGAGGTCTCGGCAGAGCATGGCAAACCCCGCAGACATCGAAAGACCACACATCGCGCACGGAGGTGACCACGACCGGCCCCGCCACGTGCAGGCGTCGAAGTTGCGGCGCCTCACATCCCCCGAAGACGACGATCCCGAAACGCTGGAATACGCCCGTCTGCTGGAGCAGTACGATAGCAGCTTCCGCAGCATCGCGGAAGGCGAGGTCGTCAAGGGCACGGTCCTGCGCGTGACGGCCTCCGCGGTGGTCGTCGATGTCGGTTTCAAGTCGGAGGGCATGATCGCCCTCGGCGAGTTCCTCGACGAGGCCGGGCACGTCACCGTGCAGCCCGGCGACGTGGTCGACGTCCTTCTCGAGCGCACAGAGGATCGCGACGGTCACGTCGTGCTCTCGCGCGAGAAGGCCGAGAAGATGAAGATCTGGGACGAGGTCGAGCGCGCCTTCGCCGAGCGAAAGGTCGTGATCGGCCGCGTCGTCGAGCGCATCAAGGGCGGCCTGGTGGTCGACATCGGCGTGCGGGCGTTCCTGCCCGGCAGCCAGATCGACATCCGGCCGGTGCGCAACCTCGACGCGCTGAAGGGGCAGGAGCTCCGCATGCGCGTGATCAAGGTGAACAAGAAGCGCGGCAACATCGTGCTCTCGCGCAAGGTCCTGCTCGAGGAAGAGAACGCCGAGAAGAAGAAGCAGACGCTCGACACGCTGGCCGAGGGCAAGATCCTCCGCGGCGTGGTGAAGAACATCACCGACTACGGCGCCTTCGTCGATCTCGGCGGCATCGACGGCCTGCTGCACATCACCGACATGTCGTGGGGCCGCGTCAGCCACCCCTCGGAGCTCTTCAAGGTGAACGACGAGGTCGACGTGATCGTGCTCAAGTACGACGCGGCGACCGAGCGCGTGTCGCTGGGCCACAAGCAGCTCACGCCCGACCCCTGGAGCGACGTGGTCGAGCGCTACCCCGTGACCGCGCGCGTGCACGGCCGCGTGGTGAGCCTCACCGACTACGGCGCCTTCATCGAGCTCGAGGTGGGCGTCGAAGGCCTCATCCACGTCTCCGAGATGTCGTGGAGCAAGCGCGTGAAGCACCCGAGCAAGGTGCTCAACGTGGGCGACGAGGTGGAGGCGATGGTGCTCGGCGTGGACCCCGCCGCGCGGCGCATCTCGCTCGGCCTCAAGCAGGTGGCGGCCAACCCCTGGGAGGAACTCGGCGACCGGTACCCGGTGGGCACCCGCATCACCGGCAAGGTGCGCAACCTCACCGAGTTCGGGGCGTTCGTCGAGGTGGAGGACGGCATCGACGGCCTCATCCACATCTCCGACATGTCGTGGAGCAAGCGCCTGAAGCACCCGTCGGAGGTGCTCAAGAAGGGCGACAAGGTGGAGGCGATGGTGCTCAACATCGACGCCGACAACCAGCGCCTGTCGCTCGGGCTCAAACAGCTCGCCACCGACGTGTGGGAGGAGTTCTTCAGCCAGCACAACGTCGGCGACGTCGTCGAGGGCAAGGTGGTCCGCATGACCAACTTCGGCGCCTTCGTCGAGCTGGCCGACGGCATCGAGGGGCTGATCCACGTGTCGGAGTTCGACGACACGTCGGGCACCGACAAGGTGGAGCTCGAGGTGGACAAGTCGTACCAGCTGAAGATCATCAAGCTCAGCCCCAGCGAGCGGAAGATCGGCCTCAGCATCCGCGCGCTGAAGTCCGACGACTACCGGACCGACTGGGAGACCTATTCCAGCGACGCCAGCAGCGGCGGCGCGACGCTCGCCGAGCGGTTCCGGCACAGCCAGTAGCACCCCCGCGCCGTCCTCCCGTGCCGCGCCCCGGATGCGTGGCGCGGGAGGCGGCGCCCTTCCGACCGGAGGGTCCCGTGGCTTCGGGCGCCAGCATGACGAAGGCCGAGCTCGTCGAGGAGGTCTCGAGAGCCTCGGACCTCACCAAGAAGCACTCCGAAGTGATCGTGGACACGGTCTTCGAGACCATCAAGGACGCGCTGCGGCGGGGCGAGAAGATCGAGCTGCGGGGGTTCGGCAGCTTCCGCCTGCGGCGCCGCGACTCCCGGCGCGGGCGCAATCCCAAGACCGGCGATCGCGTCGACGTCCCGCCCAAGCGCGTGCCCTACTTCAAGCCGGGCAAGGAACTGAAGGATCGCATCAACCAGGTGGACGAGGCCGAGCTGGTCCTGCCCGCGGACGCTGCCGCGGATCGCTGACGGCCGGCCGCGCCCGCCACTCCACCCCGACGATGGAACGGCTCTGGACCCCGTGGCGGCTGGCCTACGTGACGGGCGTCGGCGAGGCGCCGCGCTGCGTGTTCTGCGCGGCACGCGATGCCGAACTCGAGGCGCCCGACTCGCTGCTGGTGTTTCGCGGCACGGCCTGCTTCGTGGTGCTGAACCTCTACCCGTACAACAACGGCCACCTCATGGTCGTGCCCGATCGGCATGCCGCCAGCCTCGACGAACTCACGCCGGACGAGCGCGCCGAGTTGATGGAGCTGACGCGCCTCGCCGAACTGGCGCTCACCGAAGCCTATCGTCCGCACGGCCTGAACGTCGGCATCAACCTGGGCAAGGCCGCCGGGGCCGGCGTGGTCGATCACCTGCACGTGCACCTGGTGCCGCGGTGGAGCGGCGACACGAACTTCATGACCGTCGTCGGCCAGACGCGCGTGCTGCCCGAGGAACTCGACCAGACGGCCGCGCGCCTGCGGCCCATCTTCGCGAGGCTGGCGGCATCATGCTGAGGCTCGAACCCACCCCCGCGCAGCGCGAGTTCCAGGAGGCCGCCGACCGGTTCGCGCGCGATCACGTGGAGCCGCTGGCCGCGCGGATCGACGACACGGGCGACTTCCCCCTCGATCTCGTCCGCCGGATGGGCGCGCTCGGGCTGCTCGGCGTCACCGTGCTGCGCGAGTGGGGCGGCGCCGGCCTCGACTACGTCAGCTACGCGCTGGCCACCGAGGCCCTGGCGCGCGCCAGCGCGACGGTCGGCGTCATCGCCACGGTGAACAACTCGCTCGTGGCCGAGCCGCTGGCCGAATTCGGGACCGACGGGCAGAAGCAGGCATGGCTGCGGCGCCTGGCGACGGGCGAGGCGCTGGGCGCCTTCGCCCTGTCGGAAGAGCAGGCGGGCACGGATGCGGCCAACCAGCAGACGCTGGCCTCCTTCGACGGCCAGGGCTACCGCCTGAGCGGTCGCAAGGTGTGGGTGGCCAACGCCGAGGCGGCCGACCTCCTGGTGGTCTTCGCCGCGACGCAGCCCGACATCGCCGGCCGCGGCATCACCGCCTTCCTGGTGCCGGCCGACTCGCCGGGCATCGTCCGTCGCGCGCGCAACGACTCGCTGGGCGTGCGGGGGCTCGGGTGCATGGACCTCGAGTTCGAGGAGGTGCACGTCGACTCGATCCAGGTGCTGGGCGCGCTCGGCCAGGGGTTCCAGGTGGCGCGCTGGGCGCTGGACGGCGGCCGCGTGGCGATCGCCGCGCAGGCGCTCGGCGTGGGGCAGGCCGCGCTCGAGGAGGCCATCGCCTACGCGAAGCAGCGCACCACGTTCGGGCAGCCCATCGCCAACTACCAGGCGATCCAGTGGATGCTCGCCGACGCCGCCACCGACCTCGACGCCGCCCGCATGCTGGTGTGGAAGGCCGCCTGCGCCAGGGACGTGCAGGATCGATGCACGCTCGAGGCGTCGATGGCCAAGCTCGCCGCCTCCGAGGCCGCGCACCGCGCCGCCGACAAGGCCCTGCAGATCCTGGCCTCGGCCGGCTATCGTCGCGGCTCGAAGGTCGAGCGGCTGTTCCGCGACGCACGGGCCGCCGAGATCTACCAGGGCACCTCCGAGGTGCAGCGCATGATCATCGCCGCCAGCGTGCTGGCGTGACGCGGCACGTGCGCCGTCTTCGACGGCGGACGCCCTGCGCCGGCGCGGATCCCCGGCGAACCGCAGGACAGATCGATGACTTCCGAACTCACCCCACGCCGGCGCCGCGAACTCTCGGCACGGGCCCATCACCTCGAGCCGGTGGTCACCATCGGCCAGCATGGCCTCACCGAGGCGGTGCTGCGTGAGATCGACACCGCGCTCGCCGCGCACGAACTGATCAAGGTGCGCGCCGGCACCGACGACCGTGCGGCGCGCGCCGCGCTGCTCGACGAGATCTGCGGCCGCACGGGCGCGCATGGCGTGAAGCACGTGGGGAAGATCCTCGTGCTGTGGCGGGAGGCCGAGGACGCCGGCGCGAGCGGCGCCTGAGCCGCGCCGCGCGGCGGTTCGCCCGCGGGAGGGCGACCGGCGCCTCACGCCCCGCCTGCGGTGAGCCGGCGCGCGATCAGCAGCGACAGGTCGTCGTGGGCGGGCGTTGTCCCGGCAAACGCGTCGGTCGCATCGAGGATGGCGCGGCCCATCACGGCCGCCTCGCACCCGCGCCGCGCCAGCAGCACCTCGCGCAGGCGCTGGTCGCCGAAGAAGTCGCGATCGGCGTTCATCGTCTCCGTGACGCCGTCCGAGTAGACGACCAGCGTGTCGCCTGGCTCGAGCGTGGCCGCCTGCTCCGTGAAGCTGGCCGAGGGCACCAGGGCGAGCGCGACCGAACCGCGCGGCATGGCATCGACGCCGCGGTCCGACACGATCAGCGGCGGCATGTGCCCCGCGTTCAGCACGCGCAGACCGCCGGCGCCGGGCCGCAGGCTCAGCCAGACGAGCGTGGCGAACCGGCTGCGGACGCCGTCGCGGTACATGATGTGGTTCACGCGCTCGCCGAACCGGCCGAGCGAGTCGCACTCGGCGGCCAGAGCGCGCAGCGTCGCCTGGAGTTTCGCGGTGAGCAGCGCCGCGCTCAGCCCCTTGCCGGAGACGTCGGCCAGCACGAGCGCCGTCTCCCCGTCCTCCATCGGCACGTAATCCACCAGGTCGCCGCCCACCTCGTTGGCCGAGCGGGTGTACATCCAGATGTCCCACCCCTGCACGTGCGGGGCCTCGGCGGGCATGAGGGCGTGCTGCACGGAGCGGCCCGCCTCGAGTTCGTCGTGGGCCACCAGCTTGTCCTTGAGCTCGAGGGCGAGCACCAGCAGCAGGAGCAGGACGCTCAGTCCCTGGAAGTCGAACGAGTAGCCGGTGCCCGGTTTCTCACCGTGGAATCGCAGCGCGCTCGTGCCGACCAGCGCGGCGGCAAGCAGCAGCCGGCGCGCCGGCGTGAGCCGCATGACCAGGCCCGTGAACAGCCACCACGAGCGCAGCACCCAGCGGCGCAGGCGTCTGGCACCGGCAAGCCGTTCCTGCTGTTGCGAAGAGAGGTAGAACTCCTCGAGATCGGCCAGCGTTCGTCGTGCCCGGGCGCGAACGCTGCCGCGCGCGCCCGGCGTGAGCGCGCCGGCCAGGTCGGCGCGCAACGTGGCGAGCAGTCCCGGCTCGGCCGCGCGCGCGGCGCCGACGACCGGGGCTGGCGCGGCCTTCCCGCGGGATCGGCGCCTCGTGGACATGGCGTGAGCGGGCGCGCGGGCGCCGGCGGTGTGCCGGCGGCTCACCGCACGAACTCGCACCCGGCGGGACATTCGCCGGGCGGGGACGTGATGGCTGCGCCGGCGGGGAAGCGGCAGATGACCACGGGGCGGTCGACGCAGTAGCCGAAGGGGTCCTCGTGCGCTCCAGCCGGCAGCGCCAGGTAGGTGAACGCCGTGACGCTGGTCGACGAGATGCCGGCCCCGCGGCTGTCGGGCGGCGTCCCGAGCCGCAGGCGGAACTCGTAACCGGACCGGACGGGATCGAGGAACCGCGGCTCGAGCGGCGAGGCCAGCGGTGTCTGGCCGGTGACGCAGGCGTTGGACACCAGGCATTCGGTCCGATCGAAGAACCCGCCGTTCGCACGGGCGTACGCGAGCTGCTTGATCGCGAAGTTCTCGAGATCCGACAGCATGGCCTGCCTGAGATCGATGGGCTCCTGCGCGGGGGCGGCGGTGTTCGGCTCGAGGAGGCCGGCCACCGATCCTGGCTGGACCAACTGCGGTTTCAGGCTGGCCGCCAGCGCCAGCAGGCTGCTCCACGCCAGCACGCCCAGCAGGAACACGAGGACAGCCACCAGCGGCGCGTACTTGCGCGTGCGCGCCAGCAGTTCCGCGTCGGCGGCACGGGGCGGCGGCTCACCGCCGCTCGAAAACAGCAGGCGCACGCCCCTGGTGCCCAGATACACGTATGACACGAACGCGAACAACGTCCCGAATGGGACCAGGGGCAGCCAGAGCAGCGCGAGCGCACGCTGCAGACCGCGGCCGAAGGGGCGCACCATGGCGAGGCCCAGCGTCGCGAGTGCGACGGCCCCGGCCAGCACGAACGAGACGATGTTCAGCGGTTCGGACAGACCGTGCCCGAGCGAGCCCTCCGGCATGGCGGCCAACCACGACGGGCCGGCCCAGGCCAGGGCGAGCGTCGTGAGATTGAACAGCAGCATCACGGTGATGGCCGACGTGGTGCGCCGTGGCCGGGCCTGCGCGTCAGGCTTGCCGCGCGCGGCCGGCGCGGCGGGCTGTGCGGAGCGTGATGGAGGCGGCTTCCGATCCGCCTGGCGCCCCGGTTGGGATTGGGAGGGAGCGGCCCTGGGCTGAGTGGCCTGCGGTGCCGCCTGCTGCGCGCGCGCCTGCTGGCGCGCCTGCTCGAGCGCCGCCGAGGCGGGCGCGCCCTGTCCGCGCAACGCCTGCTGCAGCGTATCGTCGGGCACCGTGGCGTGCTTCTCTGCGCTGTGCGCTTCGCGCGGCGGTGGCGGCGGGGGTGCCCCCTGGACGGCGAGCCGTGCCCTGACCCCGGCCTTGCGCTTCTCGCGGCTCCCGCGGGGCAGCCCTGTCATGGCCGGGCCGGTGAGTGCGGGGGGCACGACCGCAGGCGTGGCCGGCTTCGCCAGGGTCCTGGCGAGCGGGGCCGGGCGATCCCGCAGGATGGCGGCGCGCGCGGCATCGAGTTCCTGCCGCATCGTCAGCAGCGGCGAGTCGATCAACCGTGAGCACCGGGGACAGAAGCGCTCCTGCTGACGGGCCTCGGCGCCGCAGTGGGGACAGGTCATCGGCGGATCCCGCCCGGCGCGGGCCGCGCGCCATGCGGCGGTCGCGCGCCCCCCGGGCGACCCGATTGTGCCACACGGCGCGCCCGGTTCGCCCGTGGCCGCGCGGCGCGTCCACGACGGGCGGCTAGCCGAGCCGCTCGGGCCGCCAGCGGAGACCCTTGTTGATGATCGTCTGCAGCAGCGCCTCGTACTGGATGCCGCCGTGCTCGGCCGACTCGGCGAAGTCCTCGCCGTAGGCAAGTTGCGGGTTGGGGTTCGCCTCGAGCACGTAGACGCGCCCGTCGGCATCCAGGCGCAGGTCGATCCGGGCGTAACCGGAGAGCTCCAGCGTGCGGTACACGCGTTTGCACAGGTGCTGGATGCGCGCGGCCACCTCCGGCGCCACGTCGGCCGGGCCGGTCTTGATCCCGTACTTCTTCTGGTAGTTCGAGTTCCACTTCGCGCGGTCGGTCATCAGCAGCCGCCCGTCGTCGGGCAGCGTCTCGAAGCGCAGTTCCCATACCGGGAATACCTCCAGGCGCTGGTTGCCGACGATCCCGACGTAGAGTTCGCGGCCGCCGACGAAGCGTTCGACGATGGCATCCGTGCCGATGCTCTCGTGGATGAAGCGCACCCGCTCGGCGAGCTTCTCGTCATCGTCGACGACCGAGGCGCGCGAGATGCCGATCGATGCCTCCTGCGTCAGCGACTTCACGATGAGCGGGAAGGCGAGGCGCTTGGGCCGGCGGACCTTGCGCCCCATGCGGACCACCATGAAGTCGGGCACCGGGATGCGGTGGCCGTTCATGACGGTCTTCGAGAGCGCCTTGTCGCGCGCCAGCATCAGGCCCCGGGGGTTGCAGCCCGTGTAGGGGATGCGCAGCAGTTCCAGGAAGCTCACGACGTGGCTGTCGAACACCCCGATGCCGTGAAACGACTCCATCAGGTTGAACACGATGTCGGGGCGGAACTCGGAGATGCCCTTGCGAATCAGGCCGAGGTCGTCCTCGACGCCGACCAGGTGGACGTCGTGGCCCATGGTGCGCAGCGTCTCGGTGACGTCGAACTCCATCTTCCAGGGCACCTCGGTGACGTCGAATCGCGACACGTCGTCTGGCGGGACGAGGTTGGCGTGCATCAGCGCCATCACGCGCAGCTTCTTCACAGCGCCACCCGGTGCCGCCCGCTGTGCAGGTAGTTCATCACCTGCACGGTGAGCAGGACGTTGAAGTCGAGGCGGGTCTGGTCTTCGGGCCTGGCCAGGCGCAGCTTCAGCTGGCGGCAGCGCAGGATGATGTCCTCGAGCACCTGATCGATCGTGTACTGGTGGATGCCACTCCAGCCCGCGATGCGGCGGCGCACGTCACGCCGGATCCGCGAGAGGAAACGGGCCGCGGTGGGGTGCGCGGCGGCATCCGACGCGTCGGTGAACAGCCGGCGCAGGTCGCGGTCGTAGACGTAGGGCCGCGTGACGCCGTAGTGCTGGCGTTTCTGCCGGTAGTGCGCGCGCAGCGTGCGGCGCAGCGCGGGCAGCGGCTCGAACTGCTGCTGTGCGGTGATCAGAGGCGGCGCGCCGGCGATCCCGCGCATCAACTGGTCCATGTATTCGAGCTTCTTCAGGGCCGGCCAGTCCTGGTACCGCTGGCGCCAGTCGGAATCGGGCGCGAGCCACACGGCGAAGGTCTCGGCGAAGTCCTCGGCCGGATGGCTCTGCGCGTACCACATCTCGAGGTGCAGGACGTAGCTCTTCGAGTAGGGCCTCGGCGTGTAGTACTCGGGGTAGGGGACGCGGTTGCTGCCGAACAGCTTCTGGCGCTTGCGGCGGCGCTGCAGCCGGTAGGCGTTGTCGATGGTGTGGCCCGCCTCGTGGCGCAGGATCTTCATGCACCACGACGGCGTGCCGCCCTCCACCTCGAGCATCATCGTCTCCTCGAGGCGGGCCAGGCGGGGGTGCGCCAGGTAGAACGGGATGGCGACGCCGGTCATGCCGTCGGGCGTGAACCACTCGTCCGACAGCCAGAAATGGGGTCGGAACGCGATGCCCTTTCCTTCGAGTTCGGCGTAGAGCTGGGCGATGCGCTCGTCGAGCCAGCTGCCGGCGATCTGCACTCTCAGATCGCAGAGGCGCAGGTCCAGCAGCCGCTCGTCGGGCCAGTCGACCCACGGCGGCGACGGCGCGGCGCCGTCGGCCGGCGCGGTGGCGTCGGGCTGCATGGCGGCAAGTCTACCGAAAAACCGTGGGCCCTGGCCGCGCCGGGTTCATCGTGCGGCCTTCTGGAGCCGGTCGCGGATGGCGAGGCCCAGGCCGTCCTCGGGCGGCAGCGGGCAGACGATCGCGTCGACGCCCTCCTCGTCGAGCGCCCGGAGGCCCGCGAACAGGTTCCGTGCGAGCGCGGCCCAATCACCCCACGGGCCCCAGGCCACGGCCACGACACCGGCCGGTGCGGCGGGGCTTCCGGGAATCGCGGGCCAGAGGGCACCGACCCGGCGGCCGCCGGCGACGAGGCGGCCGGCGACGGGCGCCAGCTCCTCGATGGTCTCCACCAGGACGAGGCGTGCGCGCGGCGCGTAGTGGCGGATGCCGGTCCCCGGGGCGCGCAGCGCCTCGGGCGGCGCATCGGCGACCGGCGCGCGGTAGATCTCCACCGGACCGATGGCCGACGTGAGGGCCTCCCGCGTGAGGCCGCCGGCGCGAAGGATCTGTGGCGGGCTGACGGTGATGTCCAGCACCGTCGACTCGATGCCGACCATCGTCGGGCCGGCATCGAGCACGGCATCGATCCGGCCGTCGAGGTCGGCGAGCACGTGAGCGGCTGTCGTCGGGCTGGCGTGGCCGAACCGGTTGGCGCTGGGCGCGGCCACGGGGATGCCGGCGGCCTCGATCAGCGCCCGGGCGACGGGGTGGGCCGGCATCCGCACCGCCACGATGGGCCGGCCCGCGGTCACCTCGTCGGGCACGGCGCGGCTGCGCTCCACGAGAATGGTGAGCGGGCCCGGCATGAAGCGCGCCGCGAGCGCCTCGAAACCGTCGGGCAGACGATCGGCGACGCGATCGAGCATGTGCCGCGACGTGACGTGGACGATCAGCGGGTCCCAGGCGGGGCGCTGCTTCGCCTCGAAGATGCGCCGGACGGCGCGGGCGTCGAGCGCGTTGGCGCCAAGACCGTAGACCGTTTCGGTGGGGAAGGCCACCAGGCCGCCCTCGCGCAGCAGGGCGGCGGCCCTGCCGATGGCCGGCTGACAGGCGGCCGCGTCGGGGGCTTCCAGCCGCAGGGTGCGCGTGGGCATGGCTGACAGCGTATCAGGCGGGCGTCTGCCGCGGCGTCATCACCGCGGCGCGCGCGCACCGGCCGGCCCGGCGGGTCGATGCCGGCGGGTCAGCCCCTGCGGCCCTCCAGCACGGCGTGGACCCGGTCGGCGAGATCGTGCAGCGCCACGTTCGACTTGACCACATACGCGATGGCGCCGGCGTCGATGGCCTGCCGGACGTCGGCTTCCTGGCCGAGGTTGCTCATGACGATCACGGGGATGTCGGCGGTCGCGGGATCCTGCTTGAGGTGCTGGATCACCTCGTAGCCGGGCATCCTGGGCATGATCAGGTCGAGCAGGATCAGGGCCGGGTGCGACTCGCGCGCCACGGCCAGGCCGCCCTCGCCGTCCTCCGCGGTGACGACCTCGAACCCCTGCCGGCGCAGCACCACTTCAGCCGCCTTCCTCAGGAAGCGGTCGTCCTCGACGAGCAGCAGGCGGGCCGGCGGCGTCGTGTCGCCGGTGGTGATCGATGAAGGAGAGGCACCAGGTGTGGACATCGTATCCTCCCGCGGACCCGCACCGGGACGCACGTCGCGCGGCGTCACTCGGCCGGCGCCAGCGGCAGCTCCACGAAGAACGTGCTGCCTTCGCCCAGCGCCGACTCGCACCAGACGCGCCCGTTCAGGCGCGTCACGATCAGCTGCACCATGTAGAGCCCGAGTCCGGTTCCCTCTGTCTCCAGCGACTCGGCGTTGGCGGCCCGGTAGAACTTCGTGAACAACCGCGCCAGGCCCGCCGGCGGGATTCCGATGCCGTTGTCGGTGACGCTCCATCGCGCCACCCGTTCGCGTGCGTCCAGACGCACCGTGATGCGCCCGCCGGCCGGGGTGTACTTCACGGCGTTCGACAGCAGGTTGACCAGGCACTCGTGCAGGTACCGCTCGTCGGCGAGGACCGCGACGGGCGCGGCCGGCGCCTCCACCACCAGATCGTGGCCGGCGCGCTCTGCCATCGGGCGAATCGAGGTGAGCGCGCCGGTCGTGACGCGGCCCAGGTCGAGCGGCGCGCGGGCCATCTCGATGCGGCCGCTCTCGAGCCGCGCCGAGTCGAGCAGGTCGTTCACCAGCACGATCAGGCGTGAGGCCGCGGCCCGGGCCAGCGCGATGCCCTCGGCCGCCGCCGGCGGCACGCCGTCCTCGTGCTCGGCCATCTCGAGCGTCCACGAGATGCCGGTGAGCGGGGTGCGCAGCTGATGGCTGGCGAAGGACACGAAGCTCGCCTGCATGCGCAGGGCGGCTTCGCGCTCGGCCTCGGCGAGCTTCTGGGCCGTGACGTCCTGCGTGACGCCGCGTACCTGCGGCGTGCCATCGCCGCCGGTCACCAGTCGTACCGTGTCGCGCAGCCAGGCGACGCTGCGATCCGCCCGTCGCAGCTGGTACTCGATGGGCGGCGCCTCTCCTCTCTCGATCAACCGCTGGCGGAACTCCAGCAGGCGCGGCCAGTCGTCGGGCAGGGCGTGGGCCGACCAGAGGTCGGCTGCTGCCAGGCAGCGCGCGTGCGGGTGGCCGATGACGTGTTCTCCGTGACGGTTGAGGAACGACAACTGCCAGCTCGTCGTGTCGGCCTGCCAGACGGCGACGCCGACGCCCTCGACCAGTTCGCGGTAGCGCGCCTCGGCCTGTGCGAGGTCGTGCATCCGCCGGCCGAGCGCGCGCTGGAGCGACATCAGCCGGGCACCGACGCTGATGCGGGCGCGCAGCACCTCGAGGTCGAAGGGCTTGGCGAGGTAGTCGTCGGCCCCGGCGTCGAGCCCGCGCACGAGGTCGGCGTTGTCGGCGCGCCCGGTGAGCAGCAGCAGGTAGTGGGACATCGCGGGCGTTCGCGCCCGCACCAGCCGGATCACCTCGATGCCGTCGACGCCCGGCATCTCCCAGTCGAGCAGGGCCACGCGGGGGCCGTCGGCGGCGAGTAGCCGCTCGAGCGCGTCGGCGCCGTTCGCGCAGAGCACCGGCCGGTAGCCCCACTTCCTGAGCGCCTGCCTGAGGATTCGCCGCGACACCGGATCGTCGTCGGCCGCCAGCACGGGGACGGGCTCCACGCTCAGGGAAGAGGGCGGTGTCTCGGAGGCGGGAATCGGAAGCGGCGCGGACATCGACTGCTCTCGACTGCTATCGGCGCCGCCGGAGGGGAGCTTTATTTCGACCCCTCCGTGGGCTACCATCGGGGTTTACCCCATGGCCCCGGGGGCCAGGCATCAGCTCCATCGTATGGCCGAACTCTCCACCCCCCGCCAGGTTGACATCGTCGTGCGGGGCGCGCGCACGCACAACCTGCGCAACATCGACGTCAGCCTGCCGGCCAGGCGTCTGGTCGTCGTGACCGGCGTGAGCGGATCGGGGAAGTCCTCGCTCGCCTTCGACACGATCTACGCCGAAGGCCAGCGTCGCTACGTCGAGTCGCTCTCGGCCTACGCGCGCCAGTTCCTGGAGCGGATGGAGAAGCCCGACGTCGACGCCATCGAGGGCATCTGCCCGGCCATCGCCATCCGGCAGAAGAACAGTATCCGCAACCCCCGCTCGACCGTGGGGACGACGACCGAGATCCACGACTACCTGCGGCTGCTCTTCGCCCGCGCGGGGCGCACCGTGTGCCGGCAGTGCGGCCGCGACGTGATCCGCGAGACCGCCGAGGTGGTGGCCAGGCGCCTGGCCGCGCTCCCGGCCGGCACCCGCCTGCTCGTGGGCTTCGAGATGCCGGTGATGACGCGGGCGGCCTTCGCGCTGATGGAGGCGACCGACGCCGCCGGCGGCGAGGAGGAGGACGGGGCCGAGCGCGAGCAGTGGCTCTTCGACAGGGCGGTCGCCGCCAACGGCCAGCGCGGCAACGGTGCCGCGCCGGGCGGCGCCAACGGGCGCGACCCCGTGCGCGCCACGCTCGACACGCTCCGCCAGAAGGGCTTCGGCCGCGTGCTCGTCGACGGCCGCGCCGTGAACCTCGAGGAGGTCGACGCCGCCTCGTTTGCCGGACGCTCCAGCCTCGAGGTAGTGGTCGACCGCGTGCAGGTGGAGCCCGACAGCCTCTCGCGGCTCACCGACTCGGTGGAGACCGCCTACCAGGAGGGTGGCGGCGCGGCCTTCGCGATCGAGATGCCGCGCGAGGGCGGAGCCGCGCCCGTGGTCCACCGGTTCAGTGAACGGTTCGAGTGCCGTGCCTGCGGGATCGGGTACGAGCGGCCGCAACCGCGCCTGTTCTCCTTCAACAACCCCTTCGGGGCGTGCCCCACCTGCCACGGCTTCGGCAACACCATCGAGCTCGATCTCGACCTGGTGGTGCCCGATCCGATGAAGTCGATCGCGCACAACGCCATCGATCCGTGGACCAAGCCGCACTACCGGTCGTGCCTGGCCGACCTCAAGAAGGCGGCCCGACGCCGGGGCGTGCGCCTGGACGTCGCCTGGATCAACCTGACGGAGGAAGAGCGCCGGTTCGTCGTCGAGGGCGACGGCGAGTACGAGGGCATCCGCGGGTTCTTCGCGTGGCTCGAGCGCAAGAAGTACAAGGTGCACGTCCGCGTGTTCCTCAGCCGGTACCGCGGCTACCAGACGTGCGCCGACTGCGGGGGCGCGCGCCTGCGCCGTGAGGCGCGCGACGTGCAGATCGCGGGCCGGACCATCGACCAGGTGTGCGCGCTCACCGTGCGCGAGGCGCAGGCGTTCTTCGCGTCGCTGACGCTGGGCGCCCGCGAGGAGGCCATCGCCGAGAAGGTGCTGCGCGAGATCCGCCGGCGGCTCGGCTTCCTCGTCGACGTGGGGCTCGAGTACCTGACGCTCGACCGGCTGTCGGCCACGCTGTCGGGCGGCGAGAGTCAGCGCATCAACCTCGCCACCTCGCTCGGCTCGGCCCTGGTCGGCACGCTCTACGTGCTCGACGAGCCGTCGGTGGGCCTGCACCCGCGCGACAACCAGCGGCTGATCGCCATCCTGCGCCAGTTGCGCGACCAGGGGAACACGGTGCTCGTGGTGGAGCACGACGCCGACATGATCCGCGTGGCCGACCATGTGATCGACCTCGGCGTGGGCGCGGGCGAGCAGGGCGGCCGGCTGGTGTATGCCGGCGACTACGACGGGCTGGTGAGGGAGCCGCGTTCGCTGACGGGCAAGTACCTTCGCGACGAGCTGGCGATTGCCGTGCCGGCAATCCGGCGGCGCCCGACGGTGCAGCGCCTGAAGCTGTTCGCCGCACGCGAGCACAACCTCAAGGAGATCGACGTCGAGATCCCGCTCAACCTGCTGACGTGCGTCACCGGCGTCAGCGGATCGGGCAAGTCGACGCTGGTCCACGACGTGATCTACGCCGCGATCAAGCGCGCCAAGGGCGACTGGGATCGCCGGCTCGGCCAGTTCCGCCGGCTCGAGGGCGCGGAGTTGATCAGCGACGCCGTGCTGGTGGACCAGACGCCGATCGGGCGCACGCCCCGGTCGAACCCCGTGACCTACCTGAAGGCCTTCGACCCGATCCGCGAGCTGTTCGCCGCCACGCGCGACGCGCAGGCCCTGGATCTCACCCCGTCGCACTTCTCCTTCAACGTGCCAGGCGGCCGCTGCGAGACGTGCGAGGGCGAAGGGCACGTGCGCGTCGAGATGCAGTTCCTCGCCGACGTGTTCGTCCCGTGCGAGCAATGCGGTGGCAAGCGGTTCAAGCCGCACGTGCTCGGGGTGCACTTCCGCGGCCGCAATATCGACCAGACGCTCGACCTGACGGTCCGCGAGGCACTCGGATTCTTCGCTGGCGTGCCGAAGGTGGTGCGCCGGCTGACCGTGCTCGACGAGATCGGGCTCGGCTACCTGCGGCTGGGCCAGGCGGCGACGACGCTGTCGGGCGGCGAGGCGCAGCGCATCAAGATCGCGGCCCATCTGTCCCAGCAGAGCGCCGAGCGCACCCTCTACGTGCTGGACGAGCCGACGACGGGGCTGCACTTCGACGACATCGCCAAGCTGCTCGGCGCCTTCCGCCGCCTGCTCGCCGCCGGACACAGCCTGCTGGTGATCGAGCATAATCTCGATGTGATCAAGACCGCCGACTGGGTGATCGATCTCGGGCCGGAGGGCGGCGCCGGCGGCGGCGCCGTGGTGGTCTGCGGCACGCCCGAGACCGTCGCGGCCTGTGCCGCCTCGCACACCGGCCGCCATCTCGCCGAGGTGCTGCGGCGTGCCCACGTGTCGGCGTCAGCCGGAGGAAACGCGTGAAGTCCTGCCGTCGGTTCGTCCTGATCCTGATCCCGGTCCTGCTGGCTGTCCTCGGCGGCGCGCGGCCCGCGGCCGCGCAACGCCCGTACGAGGACGTCGTCGGCGACCTGCGCAGTCCCGACGCCGTGACGCGCGTCGCCGCTATGCGCGCGCTGGCGGCGGCCAGCTATCCCGAGTCAATGGCGCCCATCGCCGCGCTGCTCGCCGATCCGCTCGACGACGTGCAGCTCGAGGCGATCGACACGCTGCTGGGGTTCGTCGTCACCGACCGTGTGGCGACGTCGCGCCGCGTGGCGCTGGTGGTGGAGGTGCGCGACAAGAAGCGCGCCGAGGCCGTGTTCGATCTCGGCCCGTTCGTCATCCTCCCGCGGCCCGTGGTGCCGGAGGTCGTTTCGGGCCTCGCCGGCGCGATGCGTGACGCCAACCCGCGCGTGCGCCTGGATGCCACCTACGCCCTGGGAGTGCTCGCCCGGCCGCCGGCCGATTCCGTGGCGACCGACGCGCTGGTGGCGGCGCTGCACGATCCCGACGGGAAGGTGCGCGAGGCGGCCGCGCGCGTGACGGGCGCGCTGCGGGCCACCGGCGCCGCCGACGCGCTGTTCGACGCGGTCAACGACCGGCAGGCGCCCGTCAAGGCGGCGGCCATGCGGGCGCTGGGCGACCTGCGCGATGCGCGCGCCGTGCAGGCCCTCACCGACCAGCTCCAGTTCTACGGGAAGGGCGGACTCGCCCTGGCGGCGCTCGACGCGCTGGCGCGGATCGCGCACCCCTCGAGCGTGCCGGTGTTCCAGGCGCAGCTCGCCGGCAAGGACGCGACGATGCGGCGGGCCGCCGCCGAGGGCCTGGCGCGCAGCGGGCAGGCTTCGCTCTCGCTGCCCACGCTCGAATCGGGCAGCGCCGACCGCGACAGGGCCGTGGCCCTCGCGGTGGCCTACGCCCTGCAGAGCGCCGGCCGCCCTTCGCTCGATCGCCTGGTGACGGCCCTGGGAGATCCGAAGCTGCAGTCGCAGGCGATGCTCTACCTCACGGAGTTGGGCCGGCCCGTCGCACGGGCGCTGGGCGGCTACCTCCAGTCGCCGGATCCCGTCGTTCGTCAGGCCGTGGCGATGGTTCTGGGCGTCATCGGCGGCGACGATGCGCTGGCGGCGCTCGAGCGCGCCAAGGCGGATCCCGACACCGAGGTGGCGCGCGCGGCCGAACGGGCGATTGCGCGCGTGCGGACGCGGTGACGGGCCGCCGGGCCCCGCGCGTCCTGCGCCACGCCTTCTACGCGCGGCCGACGCTGCAGGTCGCCGCCGACCTGCTGGGCAAGGTTCTCGTGCACGATGAGCCGGGCGCGCGCACCGCCGGCGTGATCGTCGAGGTGGAGGGCTACATCGGCGAGGACGATCCGGCGTGTCACGCCGCGCCGGGCCCCACGCCCCGCAACGCGCCGCTCTACGGTCCCCCCGGCGTCACGTACGTCTACCTCAACTACGGCGTCCACTACCTCGTGAACGCGGTCACCGAGGCCGAAGGGCATCCGGCGGCGGTGCTGATCCGGTCGCTGGCGCCGCTGGAAGGCCTGGCGATCATGCGCGTGCGGCGGCAGCGCGCGAGGCGCGGCCGGCCGGCGGCCGGCGCCGTCCCGAAGCCCATTCGTGACGAGGAACTGTGCCGCGGCCCGGGCAACCTGACGTGTGCGCTCGGCATCGATGCCAGGCACAACCGGGCCGACCTGGTCACCTCGGCGCTGCGCATCGAGGACCGTGGCAACGGCACGCTCGACGGCTGCGGGCCGGTGCAATGGGGCCCGCGCGTCGGGATTCGGGTGGGGGTGGAGCACCCCTGGCGCGCGTGGGTGCGGGGCCACCCGGCGGTATCGCGCCGCTCGCGGTAGCGCCATCGTGCCCCGCCGCCCTCACCGGCGCCGGCGCTGCTGCGACTGCGCGCGCTCCACCTGCACGCGGAACTCCTGCCGCCGGGCGTCGCGGCGCACCATCACGCGCGCCGTGGCGCCGACGCGCAGGTCGGACACCACCCGGTAGAAGCTGTTGGGATCCAGCACGGCCTGGCCGTCGATCTCGTCGATCACGTCGCCGGGGCGGATGCCCGCGTCGTAGGCGCTGGAATCGCGCGACATCTGCCACACCAGCGCGCCGCTGGTGTCGCGCAGCCCCAGCTCCTCGGCCAGTTGCGCGGTGATGGCCACCGTCTGCACGGTACCGATCGATCCGCGCCGCACCTCGCCGTAGCGAATCAGGTCGTCCATCACGCGGCGCGCGAGGTTGCTCGGCACCGCGAAGCCGATGCCCTGGTAGCCGCCCCGCTCCGAGAAGATCGCCGTGTTGATGCCCACCAGTTCGCCGCGCCGGTTGATGAGCGCCCCGCCGGAGTTCCCCGGGTTGATGGCCGCGTCGGTCTGGATGAAGTCCTCGTAGGACGCCACGTTGATGTTGGTCCGCCCCATCGCCGAGACGATGCCGAGGGTGACCGTGGAGCTGAGCTGGTAGGGGTTGCCGATGGCCAGCACCCAGTCCGCCACGCGCAGGTGCGAGGAGTCGCCCCACGGGATGGTCGGCAGGTTGCGCCCATCGATCTTGAGCACCGCCAGGTCGGTGGCGGGATCGGCCGCCACGAGGGTCGCGGGTCGCTCGCGCCGGTCGCCGAGGATCACGGTGATCTCCTGCATGCGCGCGTCCACCACGTGGTTGTTCGTCAGGATGTAGCCGTCGGGGGTCACCAGCACCCCCGAGCCCGCGCTCTGGCCGCGGCGGTAGCCGAACATGTCGTCGCCGAAGAAGAACCCGAACGGATCCTGCGTGCGGACCACCTGCAGCGCCGAGATGTTGACGACGGCACCCACCGTGCGCTCGGCGACGTCGGCGAACTCGGGTGTGGCGCCCAGCGGCGTGCGGCCGGTCGGTGCCTGGGGCGCGGCGGTCGCGGCGGGCGCGGCGGGCCCTTCGTCGCGCTGGCCGGCAGCCGTCTCGCCGGCCATGTGGAGGCGGCCGACCAGGACGAGGCCGCCGGCGAAACCGGCGGACACCAGCAGCAGCGCGAGCAGCAGTCTTCTCAGCATGGTGGATCTCCGGATGCTCAGGATACCGTAGGCGCCCCCGCCGATCGTCAGATCCGCTCGCGCCGGCCGCGTCACGGCCGAGCCCGTGCCGCGCGCGGCGCGGCCTCGAGGGCGCCCAGCCGCCCGGAAGGCCTGTGATACCATCCGGGGGTTGCGGCGCCGGCCGGCGACCGCACCGTGAGTGACGGGCCGCGACCGCATCCGGCCGGGGCTTCACTGCACGCGCTCGATCCGAGCGAGGCGCCGCCTCGCCCCGCTGTACGACTGGTGAACGCATGGCCGCAGGGACCGTTCAGGCAACACGCATCCGCAAGGGCAACCTGATCAAGCACAACAGCGAGTTGTTCCGCGTGCTGGAGACCCAGCACGTCACCCCGGGCAACCTGCGAGGGTTCGTGCGCGCCAAGCTGCGCAACGTCCGCAGCGGCAGCCTGCTCGACCACCGGTTCAGGTCGGAGGACATGGTGGAGCGCGCGGTGCTCGACGAACGCGAGATGCAGTACCTCTACAAGGACGGCGACGGCTTCTGCTTCATGGACACCAACACCTACGAGCAGTTCCACCTCACCGAGGAGGCGCTGGGCGACTCGATGTACTACCTGCTGCCGGAGGCCACCATCCAGGTGGAGTTCTACGAGAGCGCGCCGGTCGGCATCGAGCTGCCGCAGACCGTGGATCTGCGCGTGGAGGACACGGCGCCGGGCATCAAGGGAGCCACCGCCAGCGCGCAGGTGAAGCCGGCCACGCTCGAGACGGGTCTCGTCGTGAGCGTGCCTTCGTTCATCAACACCGGCGATCTCGTGCGCGTGAACACGGAGACGGGCGAGTACCTCTCGCGCGCCTGACGCCCGCCCGCGGCCGCCGGCCTGCACCCGCCTCACGATGGAACACTCGCCGCAATCTCCCGGCTCCGGCTGGATCGAGGTCGTCACCGGCAGCATGTTCAGCGGCAAGACGGAGGAACTCATCCGCCGTCTGCGGCGCGCGCAGATCGCCCGGCAGCGCGTCCAGATCTTCAAGCCGCGCATCGACGACCGCTTCAGCGACCATCACATCACCAGCCACAGCGAGATGCGGCTCGCCTCGGTCAGCGTGGCGAGCTCGCGCGAACTGCTCGAGCAGGTGCGGCCCGATACGCAGGTGGTGGGCGTCGACGAGGGCCAGTTCTTCGACGCCGAACTGCCCGCCGTCTGCAACACGCTGGCCGATCAGGGCCGGCGCGTCGTCGTCGCCGGCCTCGACCAGGACTATCTCGGCAAGCCGTTCGAGCCGATGCCGCAACTGCTGGCCATCGCCGAGTACATCACGAAGGCGCTGGCCATCTGCGTGGTGTGCGGCAACCCCGCCAACCACACCCAGCGCCTGGTGGTGAGCCGAGAGCGTGTGCTCGTCGGCGCCTCGGGCGCCTACGAGGCGCGCTGCCGCGTGTGCTTCGACCCGCGGCTGGCCGGCCCGGTCGAATAGCCCCGCCCGGCCGATCCGCGACGCCCCCCGGGGACCCGCCTCCACGCGGATCGGGTGAGTCGCCGCGCCGCGGCCAGGCCGACGCCGGAATCTCCACGCTCTCCGGGCGGCCGCCGGGCCAATGGCCCGGCTTGACCCGGCGCGCGTCCGACCGGTACAACCGGGGCGCACCCTCGGAGGGCGGGTCCGGTGGACGCCAGGTCGTTCTTCTACCTTCAGGTCGTGGCGGGGTGGTTCGTGCTCGCGCTGAACGTCGTCGTGGGCGTGCGGCTGGCGCGTGCCTGGCGGCTGCAGCGCGACGCGGTGCTCACCTGGGTGGCGCCCAAGCCGCCTTACTACGGTCTCTCCCTGTTCATCGGCGTCGTCTTCGGCGGGCTGGTGCTGCTCGAGGTGTTCGTGCTGAGGCGCAGCGTCGGCTTCTGGTTCTTCGACGTGATGATGCTGATCTACTACGGCTACCTCACGCCGCTGGCCACTCGCGTGCCGCAGGGCTTCTACGAGTCGGGCATCTGGACGGGCACGAGGTTCCTGCCCTTCGACCGGGTGGCCCGCCTCTCGTGGCGTGAGGACCCCGGCATCGTCCTGATGATCGTGCCGCGCGCGCGGCGGGCGGTTCTCAGGCTTGCCGTTCCACAGCACCTGTATGCGCAGGCCCGGCGACTGCTGCGCGACCGCCTGAGCGGCCGCGAGATGGCCTTCGCACCGCCGCCGCTCGATCTCGGCGCGCACGACGCCCGCGACGACGTGTGAGGCGCGGCGGGCCCTACGGCGCCTGGATGGCGGCCTGGAGCCGCGGCAGCAGCGCCGCCGGGCACTCGCGCTGGGGCATGTGGCCGCAGTCGGGAATCGTCTCGAGCGTCGCGTGCGGCAGTCGTTCGAGCGCCTCCTCAGCGTAGTGGAGGGGGATCAGACGATCGTCGGCGCCCCAGATCAGCACGACCGGCGTCTGGATGGTGGAGAGACGGTCGTCGAGCAGCCACCGGTCCACGGTGGACGGGGGAGCGGCGGCAAGGCGCGCCAGGGGGCTGTGCGGGGTCCGGGCCACCAGGTCGTCGAGCACGAAGTCGGGCAAGGGCAGGGTCTTCGGGCTGGTGAGCGCCTGCGTCACGCGGCGCGCGTCCTCGCGCGTGGCCGGCAGCAGCAGCGCGACCGCCGCGGCGTTGCCCCCGCGCATGACGGCGCCGTTGATCGCCACCACGAGGCGCACCCCGTCCGGGTGGTGGCTGGCGTGGACCAGCGCCAGGAACGCGCCGAGCGAGTTGCCCACGAGGATGGCCGGGCCGCCGCTGGCCTCGGCCTCGACGACGGCGCGCAGGCCGTCGACCAGATCGCCCAGTTCGAGCGGTCCTTCCAGCGGCGCGCTGTCGCCGTGGCCGGCCAGGTCGGGGACCACCACCCGATGCGTTGCCGTGAAGGCTGGCGCGATGCGCGCCCAGGTGCCGGCCTGATCGTTGACGCCGTGGAGGAAGACGAGCAGCGGCCCCCGGCCGGCGCGGAAGTAGGTGACGGGGCCTCGTGCGGCGGTCGCCTCCATGCGCTCGAAGCCATGGGCGCGCAGCGTGAGGCGGCCGGCGAGCTCGGCCACGCGCATCGGCGCGCGGTAGACGAGCCCTCCCGCGACCAGCGTGGCCGCCAGCGCGGCCAGCCCCAGGCCGAGCAGAAGCCGCCGCCGTCGCGCCGGCCGGGTGCCGGTCATCGTCGATTGCTCCATCAGCGCCCGGCCAGCCAGCGTGCCAGCCAGCTGATCGGGCCCGCGTCGCGTGCGGTGGGATCGCCCAGCCAGTCGGGCGGCGTGAGCCACACGAAGGCCAGGATCAGGATCACCATCACGTCGTACTGCCACGTAGCCCGCTCGAACTGCCAGTACAGCGCGTGCCAGATCGCGCGGAAGGGCATGGGCAGATCGCGCTCCGGGCGCATCATGCCGCCGCTCCCGTCATCTCGGGATCGTTCAGCGCGCGCCAGGTGTAGTAGATGCGCGCGAAGACCGTGGCCACCGACAGCACCAGGATCACCCACAGCACGGCCGCCATCCGGTTGGTGAAGGCGCCGATCATGAACAGCACGATGCGCTCGGGCCGCTCCATGAACCCCACCTTGCACTTGACGACGAGCGACTCGGCGCGGGCGCGCGTGTAGCTGGTGAGGATGGCGAACATCATCGCCAGCGCCGACACCATCACGTAGTCGGTGCGGCCCATCTGCGAATAGAGGTAGATGAGCCCGATGAACAGCGAGATGTCGCTGAAGCGATCCATCACCGAGTCCCAGAAGCCGCCGAACTCCGACGAGAGCTTCAGTTCCGTGGCCACCTTGCCGTCGATGAAGTCGAAGATGTTGGCGAGCGTCATGATGGCGCCGGCCGTCACGAAGTGGCCGAGGCCCAGCGCACAGGCGGCGGCGATGTTGATCAGCACGCCGATGAGCGTCAGCAGGTTGGGATGGATGCGGAATCGCACGCAGGTGGCGATGATGGCGCGCAGCGGGAGCATGAAGGTCGCGCCGACCAGGCCGGTGAAGGTCATGTGGCAGTCCTGGTTTGCCGCCCGGCCACCCCGCGTCAGGCGAGGTCGCCGCCGCAAAGCGGCAAGGATAGCATGTTCATATAATCGTGAAGGTGGTCGGGATCCGGGCCCCGGGGCCCTGGATCTCCAGGGCCCGGGGCCCCACGTTTCATGCCGATTGCCGACCTGAAGGATCAGATCGCACGCCTGCCCGAACAGCCTGGCGTCTACCTCTACTCGAATCGCGCCGGCGAGACCCTCTACGTCGGCAAGGCGCGGGTGTTGCGCGACCGGGTCCGCAGCTACCTCTCCGCGCACGGCGCCAGTCCGAAGACCGATGCCCTGCTGCAGGAGGCCGACCGGCTGGAGGTGATCGTCACCGACTCGGTGGTGGAGGCGCTGGCGCTCGAGAACAACCTCATCAAGAGCCGATCGCCCCGCTACAACATCCTACTGCGCGACGCCAAGAGCTACCCGTACCTCAGGCTGACGACCGGAGAGGCCTATCCCCGCATCCACGTGGCACGCAGGGTGGAGCGTGACGAGCACGTCTACGCGGGGCCGTTCCTGCCGGCCTCGCTCGCCCGGCGCACGATGCTGCTCACGCACCGGCTGTTCGGCATCCGGTCGTGCCGCGAGGTGCTCGACGGTCATCGCGCGCGGCCGTGTCTCGAGTACGACATCCACCGCTGCATCGCGCCCTGCGTCGAAGCCATCTGCTCGCGCGAGCGCTACGCCGAAGCCGTCGGCAGCGCCCGGCTCTTCCTGGAGGGGCGCAACGAGGAACTGCTGGCCGACCTCGAACGGCAGATGCGCGAGGCCGCCGCGCACGAGCGATTCGAGGAGGCCGCGCAACTGCGCGACGCCATCCGGACGATCGAGACGCTGCGTGACCGCAAGCAGAAGATGGCGACGCCGGGCCTCGGCGATCGCGACGCCTTCGGCGTGAAGGTGGGCGCCGGCGGCGTCGCGGTGCAGGTGTTCCAGATGCGTCGCGGACGCGTGGTGGATCACGTGGACCTGTCGGCGGAGATCGCCGGCGGCAGCGGCGAGGCCGAGGTGCTGGAAGCGGCGCTGCAGCAGTTCTACGAAGCGCAGCCGCCGCCGCCCGAGATCCTCGTGCCGCAACTGCCGGGCGAGGCCGAGGGGCTCGAGGACTGGCTGTCGCTGCGGGCGGGCCGCCGGGTCCGGCTCGTCGTCGCGCAGCGCGGCGAGAAGCGCGAACTGCTGGAACTGGCCGCGCGCAACGCCGCCCTGGCGTACGAATCGCGCGCGAACGACATGGGCCTCGCGCAGTACGACGCGCTCGAGACGCTGCGCAGCGCGCTGGCCCTGCCACGGCTGCCGCGCCGCATCGACTGCTTCGACATCTCGACGATCCAGGGCAGCGAGACCGTCGCGTCGATGGTGGTCTGCGAGAACGGGCGGATGCGGCGCGGGCAGTACCGGCGATTTCGCGTCACCGGGCCCGGCGGACAGGCGCGCCCGGCATTCGGCGCCGACGACTTCGCGGCCATGCGCGAGGTGGTGTCGCGTCGCTACCACCGCGTGGCGGCCGAGGATGGCCCGTGGCCCGACCTGATCGTCGTCGACGGCGGGAAGGGGCAGCTCTCGGCCGCCTACGACGCCCTGACGGATCTCGGCCTGGGTCACCTGGTGGCCATCGGCCTGGCCAAGAAGGAAGAGCTGGTGGTGACCCGCGACCGCGACGAGCCGATCGCCTTCGCCCGCGAGGCCGCCGCGCTGCGCCTGCTGCAGCAGATCCGCGACGAGGCCCACCGTTTCGCCGTCACGTTCCATCGCCGTGCCCGGGCGATGCGCGACCTGCGGTCCGTCCTCGACGCGGTGCCGGGCATCGGTGCCCGCCGGCGCCGCGCGCTGCTGACGGCCTTCGGCAGCGTTGCCGGAGTGCGCCGCGCGACGCGCGAGGAACTCGAGGTGGTCGTCGGGGGACGTGCGGCCGACGCGGTGCTCGCCTGGTCCGACGCGCAGCGCTGAGCCGGCGGCCGTAATACACTGGCAGGCCACGACGCGACTCCCGCGAGCACACTCCCGTGGCCGACGATTCGCCAGCATCCGACAACGCAGGTTCGAGGCCCGGCGACCACCGCCTGCAGTCGGGCCTCCCCCCGGCGCCCGACGTCCTCGATCGCGAGATGATCGGGCCGCTCGCGTCGCTGTTCCTCCGCGGGGGCGCGCTCGACGAAACCCTGAACGAGGTGGCCCGCCTGCTGGCCGCCCGGCTCCAGGTGCCGATCGTGCTGATCCTCGAACTCGACGCCGCGGCCGGCGAGCTGCGTCCCGTCGGCGACGTGGGCGTGTCGGGACTCACCTGCGACGCGCCGCTGCGGCTGCCGGTGGCCGATTCCCTGGCCGGTGTCGTCGCCCTGACCGGGGAGCCGCTCGTCGAACTCGACATGATGTCGCGTGAGGTGGGGCGCACGCTTCCCCTGCGCGCGCTGCAGGCGCGATCCTTCCTCGGCGTGCCGATGCACGGGCGCTCGTCACTGCTCGGGGTGCTGCTGCTCGCCGACCGGCGCCGGCGCCACGACTTCACCTGGCTCGGGCCGACGCTGCAGCACGTGGCCGATCACCTGGCCCTCGAGATCGAACGCCAGCGCGCCGCCGACGAGCTGAGCTTCACGCGCGCCTCCGTCGATCGCGCCTCCGACGCCATCTACTGGAGCACGGAGGACGGCCGCATCGTCGACGCCAACGCGGCCGCCTGCCGCATGCTGGGCGTCTCGCGGGAGTGGCTCATCGGCCGGCGCGTCTGGGAGATCGATCGCGTCTACGACGCGGCGCGGATGGCGGGCGTGTGGCGCGAGCTGCGCGCCAGGCGATGGCTGCGGTTCGAGACCGAGCACCGGCGCCTCGACGGCACGTCGTTTCCCGTGGAGATCTCGGCGAACCTCGTCGAGGTGGGCGGCATCAGCTACAACCTCGGCTTCGCGCGCGACATCACCGAGCGGCGGCAGGCCGAGGAGCGGTTGCGTCAGGTGCGGCAGCAGCTCGAGCTGTCGCAGCGGCTCGAGGCGATCGGCCGGCTGGCGGGCGGCGTCGCGCACGATTTCAACAACCTGCTCGGCGTCATCCTGGGGTTTGGCGAGTTGATGGCCGCCGACCTCGGCGATGCCCACCCCGTCGGCGAGCACCTCACCGAGATCATCGAGGCCGCCCGCCGCGGCGCGTCGCTGGCCTCGCAGCTGCTCGCGTTCAGCCGGCGACAGGTCCTGCAGCCACGCGCCGTGGACCTGGCGGCGCTGGTCGCCGACATCGACCGCCTGCTCCGCCGGATCATCGGCGAGGACATCGAGTTGATCGTCGAGGTGGCGCCCGGCCTCGCGCCGGCCCACGTCGATCCGGCACAGATCGAGCAGGTGCTGATGAACCTGGCCATCAACGCCCGCGACGCCATGCCCGGCGGCGGCACGCTGACCATCGAGGCCGCCGAGGCCACCGCTGGCGAGGCGCGCGAAGCCGGCGCTCCCTTGGACGCGGCGGACGGCTACCTCAGGCTCTCGGTCAGCGACACGGGCGAGGGCATGGACGAGGTCACGCGCGCCCGCGTCTTCGAGCCGTTCTTCACGACCAAGGACGGCGGGACCGGACTCGGGCTGTCCACCGTCTACGGCGTCATCCACCAGACCGGCGGGGCGATCCGTGTCCAGTCGGCCCCGGGCGAGGGCAGTCGCTTCGACGTGTTCCTGCCGCGATCGAGCGGCGTCTCCGCTGTCGTCGACCTGCCCGTCGAGCCGGTGGCAGCGCCCGCGACGGCCCCGTCGGTGCTGCTCGTCGAAGACCAGGAGCCGTTGCGGCGCATGCTCGCGATCGGCCTGCGCAGCCATGGCGTCGTGGTCTGCGAGGCGGCCACGCCCGCGCTCGCGCTGGAGGCGATCGAGCGCACCCCGATGCGCATCGACGTGCTGCTCACCGACGTGGTGATGCCCGGCATGAGCGGCCGCGAACTGGCCGAACGCGTGCTGGCGCGGCGCCAGGGGGTGCAGGTCATCTACATGTCGGGCTATCCGAGCGACGTGCTGTCGCGGCATGGCGTGCTCGAGCCCGCGGTACGGCTGCTGCAGAAACCGTTCACCGTGGACGTGCTGGCGGAGGCCATCCGCAGGGCCACCGGCCAGGCCGGCCCCGCGGCGTCTCCCTGAAGCGGGCGCGGCCTCGCCCGACGCCCGGCAGGCGCACCCCGGCACGCGTTCCGGGCGGCGTCGCCGGCGTCACGACCGCCGTGTGTCGCGCCACCTCCACCTCCACCAGTCTCACGCCAGAGCCCGCATGCCAGACGCCATCGTCCTGCGCCAGATCACCAAGGCCTTCGGCCGCATCCCGGTGGTCCGCGATCTCGATCTCGTGGTACCCGGTGGCGCACTTTGCGGTGTGATCGGCCCCAACGGTGCCGGCAGGACCACCGCGATCCGGATGATGCTGTCGATCCTCCTGCCCGATCGGGGCGAGATCTCGAGACTCGGTCACCGCTCGGCGCTGGAAGCCAGGGACCGCATCGGCCTGCCGGTGTACGGCCGGCCGCCGTCCTTGACCACGCTGCTGAAGTGGGCGCGCGTGGCGTGAGGACTCGGATCGCGGCCCGTCGGATGAGCCGGGAGTTCCCGCCGGACCGGGCCGTGTGATTCAATGACGTGTTTGCGCCGCGCCGGACGGGGCGTCGAGTACGCCCCGCGGCGGCCGTCGCGTGTCTCTCATGGCCGAGCGTATCCACCTCGCCTTTCTCGGGTGCGGCTTCATCACAGGCGTGCACAGCCGGGCGCTGAAGTCGCTTCGCAGCGACTTCGTCTGCTCCTATGCGAGCCGTGATGCCGCGCGGGCGGAGGCCTATCGCCGGCGGTTCGGCGGGGCGCGGAGCTATGGCGGCTATCGCGCCGCCTTCGACGATCCGGAGGTGGACGCCGTGGTGGTGGCCGTGCCGCCGCGCGATCACCGCGAGCTCACCCTCGCCGCGCTCGCCGCCGGCAAACACGTGCTGGTGGAGAAGCCCGCGTTCCCGCACACCGACGACTTCCACGCCGCCATCGCCGCCCGCGACCGGGCCGGCCGGGTCGTCATCGTCGGCGAGAACGATCACTACAAGCCGCTCGCCGTGAGGCTGCGGCAACTGCTGGCCGAGCAGGCCATCGGCGAGGTGGTCTTTGCCCACTTCGTGACGATCGCGCGGCGCCTGAAGCGGGCTGACGACTGGCGCAACGACGAAGCGCTCGCCGGCGGCGACGCGTTCTTCGAGGAAGGCATCCACTGGCTCCACGTCGCCGGCAGTCTGGGCCCGCGCATCGTCGGCGCGCACGGCCTGCGCCCCAGGCCCTCACCGGCGGTCGGGCCGGATCGCCGGGTCAAGAGCATGCTCGTGACCCTCCGCTACGACAACGGCAGCGTCGGAACGCTCGTCTACTCGCGGGAGATCCCATCGCTGCTGCGTGGCCTGCGTGTGTCGAAGATCTACGGCCGGCGGGGGGTGATCACGTTCGAGTCCAACGGCGTCGTGATGCTGGTGCGCGGCGAGCGGACACGGCTCATCCAGCCCGGGCTGCGCGACATCCGGGGGTATCGCGCGATGCACCGCGACTTCGCCCGCGCGATCCGCGAGGCGACGACGCCGGAGATGAGTCTGGAGCGCGCCCTCGACGATCACTACCTGATGGAGCAGATCTACTCGAACCTCGACACGATCCCGCGCGCGGCGGCGTCCGGCGAGCCCGGCCTCCGGTAGCGATGCGGAACGAGCGGTTCGACATCGTCATCATCGGCACCGGGGCGGGCGGCGGCACCCTGGCGCACGCCCTGGCAGACACCGATGCGCGCATCCTCCTGATCGAGCGGGGCGGCTTCGTGCCGCAGGAACCGGAAAACGCCGATCCCGTTGCGGTCTGGAAACAGCTGCGGTACCAGACGTCCGAGCGGTGGCTCGACGACCGTGGCCACCTCTTCCGCCCCTACACGCACTACTGCGTCGGCGGCAACACGAAGTTCTGGGGCAGCGTGATGTACCGGCTGCGCCGTGAGGACTTCGAGGAGGTGGCGCACGTCGACGGCGTCTCGCCCGCCTGGCCGATCGGCTACGAGACGCTGGCGCCGTACTACGAGCGGGCCGAGCGGCTCTACGAGGTGCACGGCGACGGCTCGGATGATCCCACCGAGCCCCCCCGCGGGCCCTATCCGTTCCCGGCGATCGCGCACGCGCCGCGCATGGCCGAAATCGTCGAGCAACTGCGGGCGATGGGGCTGCACCCCTCGGCGCTGCCGCTCGGACTGCGGAGCCCCGGCGCGCCCGGCGGCTGCATCCTCTGCAACACCTGCAACTCGTTCCCGTGCCGCCACCTGGCCAAGAGCGAGGCCGACGTGTGCTGCGTGCGGCCCGCGACGCGGCGGCCCAACCTCACCCTGTGGACCGGGACGTTCGCCCACCGGCTGATCGCCGACGCGCGCGGGCGCACGGTCGAGGCGGTCGAGGTGGAGCGTGGCGGAGAGCGGATCCGGGTGTCGGCGCCGCTCTTCGTGGTGTCGTGCGGCGCGGTGAACTCCGCGGCGCTGCTGCTGCGATCGACGTGCGAGGCGCACCCCGACGGCCTGGCGAACTCGTCGGGCCTCGTGGGCCGGCGCTACATGGCGCACCTGGCGACGATGATGCAGGGGTTCCACCCGTTCAGGGTGAACGACACCGTCTTCCAGAAGACCGTCGCGATCAACGACTTCTACCATCGTGGTCCCGGCGCCGACTATCCGCTGGGCCAGATCCAGTCGCAGGGCCGCACCCACGGCGTGATGGCGCAGACCGTCGTGCCCTGGATCCCGGTGTGGGCCTACGACGCCTGGGTGGCGCGCGGCGTCGACTGGCTGGCGATGTCCGAGGACCTGCCCGACGAGCGGAACCGCGTGGTGCTCACGCGCGACGGCCGCATCCAGTTGCTGTACCGTCCCAACAACCTGAAGGCGCACCGGCGGCTGGTGCGCGAGGCCAAGCGCATCCTGCGGAAGCTGGGCGCGTGGTCGATCGTGGAGCACTCGCACCACGCGCAGAACACCACGCACCAGTGCGGCACCCTGTGCTTCGGCACCGACCCGCGGCGATCGGTGCTCGACCTCTGGTGCCGCAGCCACGACGTGGAGAACCTGTTCGTCGTCGACGCGTCGTTCTTCCCGTCGTCGTCGGCGGTGAATCCCGCGCTCACCATCGTCGCGCAGGCGCTGCGCGTCGCCGATCACATCAGAGACACCCACTTGTCGTGACGGTCCTGTCGCGGATTCCAGCGGCCGCACGCGCGCCGCACCGGAGAGGAGCCTTCCCGTGAGAGCCCGGTCCTTCAGCCACGTCGGCCTGACCGTGTCGGACTTCAACAGGGCCGTCCGCTTCTATGCCGACGTGTTCGGCTGCCCGCTGGTCGGCGTCGCCGACACGCCGCCCGAGCGGGTGCGCGCCTTCTTCGGCGTCCAGGGCGAGGCGCCGCGCTGCAAGATCGGCTGGATCCGCGTGCCGGGCGGCGGTGTCCTCGAAATCTTCGCGTTCGAGCCGAAGCAGCCGCCGGCCTCGATCCCGTGGAACCGCATCGGGCTGACGCACTTCTCCTTCAACGTGCGCAACCTGCGGCGCTGGCACGACTACCTGGCGGGCAAGGGCGTGGAGATCGTCAGCCCGCCCGAGCGATCGCCGCGCGGACACTCGTTCTTCTTCGTCCGCGACTTCGACGGCAACCTGATCGAGCTGATGGACCTCGGCTACATGTACCACGTGCTGGGGTGGCTGGGCCCGCTCGGCGGGTGGCTCTTCCGCCGCGGGATGTACAAGAAGTATTACGAGTGACGCCAGCCTGGTCTGCAGGATTTGCTTGACACAAGCTCAGCCGTTGGTGTTACAGTTCGAACTCCCAGCATTCCGTCTTCGCGGGTCCTGCCGGTCCGTTCACCGTCGGTTGGATTGAGGCTCGCGTGGGACGCCCTTCTGGCGCCCGTGCGTGACCGCAGCGTCGTGCCGCCGATCCTCGATCGACGGTGTGCGCCCGCATCGGAAGGTGGTTCATGCCGGGCGAGTTCCAGTCGCGACTGTGCTACACGCTGGTCGCCGACCTGCTGCGCGACAGCGAAGCGCACCTGATCGAGGCCAAGTCGGTCCGCTTCCTGTGTACCTACCCCTGGGTGGCCGGCAAGCGCCTGCGCCCGATCGCCTTCCTGCTCTCGAACCTCTCCGTACGCCTCGATCGCCACGGCCGCGTCTCGGCCGACGGCCGCGAGTCGCGGCTGGCGGCGGCGATCGAGCTGCTGCACGAGGCGTCGCTGGTGCACGACGATCTCGTGGATCGCGCGCAGGTGCGCCGCGGCGTCCCGACGGTGCAGATGGACAACGGCCAGGGGCTGGCCCTGCTCATCGGCGACTACATGGTCTTTCGCGGCCTGAAGCTCGTGCTCGACGCCGCGCAATCGCGCGAGGACATCCTGCTCGCGCAGCAGCTCGCCGACACCGGGTTGCAGATCGCGCACGGCGAGGCGGATCAGCTCGATCGGTACCTGCGCCGGCTCGACTGGAACGAGCGCATGTCGCTGCCGCACTACCTCGACGTGATCGCGAAGAAGACGGCGGCCTTCTTCGCGGGCTGCTGTGAGGCGGGCGCCGCGATGGCGGGCGCGCCGCCGGCACTGCGCCAGGTCTACCGCGAGTTCGGCCTGAACCTCGGCCTCCATTTCCAGATCATGGACGACGTGATGGACGTCGCCGGCGATGCGTCGGTGGCGCGCAAGAGCCTCCGCAACAACCTCGCCGAGGGCACCGTCACGCTGCCGATGATCCACGCCTGGGCGCTCTTTCCCCGCAGCCCGCTGCTGCGGAAGGTGGCGGCGGCCGTCCCGCTGGACGACGCGGCCCAGGCGGCACTCTATCGCAGGCTCGCCGGCCGGGCGGTGATCGACCGCTGCCTGGAGACGGCCGGGGGCTTCTACCAGGAGGCGCAGGATCGGCTGCGACTCATGCCGGTCAACATCTACCGCAGCGGCCTGGCCGATCTGCTGGACTACATCCGCGGCTGTCCCTGGGGCGGGCTCGAACGCCCGCCACGCACGGGACGCCGCAAGCGAGCGGTTCGTGACGACGTCACCGGAGCTTGAGCGGGTGCGTGCCGTGAAGCGCGCGAGGGAAGAGGCGCTCATCGCGCAGTACGGAGCGGTGGGTCTGGGCATTGGCAGGCAGGGCGATGACTACGTGCTGGTGGTGTACCTGCCAGCGGCGCGCGAGGGCCTCACGGAGCCGGTGTTCGTCGACGGCGTGCGGTTGAAGTTCGAAGTCACGGGGCGGTTCGGCGTGCAGTGACGCACAGGGTGTGCGAGCCGCGCGGCGGGGGCCCCGAATCCGGACCGCGGAGGCGGGCCGGCGGAAAGCCGAGGTGGCAACATGGCGGAGGCGCAGCGTCCCAAGATCTCCGAGGAGCGGTTCGCCAAGGGGCGGTTCCTGGTCCACGCGCTCAGGCAGCGTCACGGAGCCGAGTTCCTTCGCGACCGCAACATCACCGGCCTGGCGTTCGGTCGCCGCATCGCGCACGGTGAGACCACCGACGAACCCGCCCTCGTCGTCTACGTCCTCCGGAAGGCGCCCAGGCGCATCCTGCCGCCCAGCCGGCTGCTGCCGCGGCGGATGTACGTCGGCGCCGACTGCGTCGAGGTGGACGTCGTCGAGACCGGCCCCATCTACGCGCTGTCGTTCACCGCGCGCGAGCGGCCGGCGACGGCCGGCATCAGCATCGGTCACCTCAACGTCACCGCCGGCACGCTGGGCGCCGTCGTCACCGACAACACCGACGGCAGCCAGTGCATCCTCAGCAACAACCACGTGATGGGCGACTCGAACTCGGCCGTGGCGGGCGATGCCATCGTCCAGCCCGGCGTGTTCGACGGCGGCGGCGCCCCGGCCGATACCATCGCCACCTTCAAGCGGCTCGTGATGCTCAGCGCCACCGGCACCAACCGCGTGGACGGGGCCATCGCGCAGACGCTGAAGGGGGAGGTGATCGATCAGGTACACAACAACATCATCCCCACCGCCAACGCGGACCACCCGGCGGTCGGCCTGCTGTTTGCCGGCGGCTGCAACCGCACGATCATGAACCCCATCGCCGACGTGCTGTCGCAGCTGAACATCTCGTTTCCCACCGGGGCCAACGCGATCGTCGGGGCCGACATCGACATGAACGTCGAGAAGGTGGGCCGCACCACCGAATACACCACCTCCACCATCACCGAGATCGACGCCACCGTCGTCGTCTCCGGCTACCCGTGGGGCGACACGACCTTCGACGGCCAGATCACCACCGCGTGGATGAGCGACGGCGGCGACTCGGGCTCGGTCGTCTACCGCGGCGGGGCCGGCGGCAGCGAGGACAAGTGCGGCTGCGGCACGACGAGCGCCGCGGCGGGCGTGCTCGGCGCCGACCTGAAGCAGGAACAGTGCATGGCCGAGGTTGTGCGCGACAGGTTCCTGCGGCCCACCAGGCTCGGACGCTACGGCGTCGACCTGTTCTTCGCCAACGAGGAGCGCCTGCTGGAGCGGTTCGAGCGCACGCCGATCGACCCCGACGACCGTGAGTACGCCCGCCGCCTGTTCGAGAAGTACCGGCAGGAGGCGACGGCGGCGTTCGTGGAGGGCGAGTCGGGCGACCGCAAGATCACCGAGGCGCACCTGCGCGAGGCTCGGACCGCGCTCAAGCGCGCGCAGAAGTACATGAGCCGCGATGAGCGCGAGGCGAGCGAGCGGCTGTTCAAGATGGCTGCCGAGCGGGCGCAGGGCCGCACCGCCCGCGAGCTGCTCGCGATGCTCAACGACGAGCAGCTGCTGAAGGAGGTGCAGGACGTCGTGGGGCAGGTGAAGTTCATCCGCCAGCGCGACGACTCCTGCAAGTGAGGTTCGACGGCAGCGGGGCGGCGGTCGCGCCGCCGCCCCGCCGGGGAGGCGCCCGTGAAGGACGACACCGGCGGCGGCGATCCGATCCGCGTCGAGACGCACCGCGATCTCCGCAGGCACATCCGCACCATCTGCCGGAGGTTCAACGGCCAGCCGGAGCTCGCGCGCCTGCTGCTGGTGAACCCGCTCTTCGCCCTCGAGGACGCGGGCGTCGTGCTGACGCCCGAGCTCAAGGCGCACGTTGTCGATCGACTCCGGTTCCCCCCGAAGCTCGTCGAGCGAATCGCACGGCTCGAGCACGAGCTGCGCGCGCAGTTCATCGCGCTCGGCATCGAGGCGGACCTGCCGCTGTCCGCCGAGGCGCGGCGCCGGCTGCCGCGCGAGGTGGCCGGTGTGCTGGAGGAAGATCCCGACCCGCGCGCGCGACGCCGGCGCGTGCGCAGCCGGGTCTTTCGCGAGCAGTACCCGCTGGCGGCGCTGCTGGCCGAGTACGATCGCGCGCGGCAGGGCGCGCTGATCTTCCATCCCCGCCACGTGTACGACGCTTACAGGTCGGGTGAGCGGCGGCACCACTGGCTCCAGTCCATCCGGTTCAGGGTGTGAGGGGATCCCGTGTCGCTCACCTCCTGCTATCGCTACGTGCTGGAACTGCCGCTGGCCACGCTGAACGACTTCCTGCGTGCGGCGTTCTCCGAGAGCGACGGCGCCGCCAGCCAGCAGTGGTCCGGCGTCCCCGTCGGCGGCCACCTCGCCGACGTGTCGGTCCGGCCGGAGGACGTCGTCACGCACCCCCCGTCGCTCGCCCTCACGCCGGTCGATCTCGCGGCCACGCTCCACCTCGCGATGCGCGTCGAGGTGGAGGTCACCGACATCCCCGACCTCGATGTCATCGTGTACGGCATCACGTTCGACCTGCCGGGTACGTTCCAGAAGGACGCGAGCGTCCCGCCGAAGCTGATGCTGCGCTTCCCGGGGGTGACCGCCGCGGCGCTGAACCTCGTCGTCTCGGGCGGGGCGATCACGCTGACGCCCGAGCTGGTCGAGCCTGCGATCCACGCGATGTACGACGCCGATCCCGCCCTCGGCCACACCGTCCGCACCGGTCAGCCATGGGTGGATCTCGACACCGGTTCGCCGACCACCGTGATGGTGACCATCGACATCTACGACGACGAGCCGGGCAGCCCCGGATTCCGCGGGGCGATCAGCGTCACGGTGGACAGCGCGACGCAGATCACCGTGCACATGCCGGGGCACTTCAAGGTGCAGGGCGTCTCCAAGACCTACATGAACACCGATATGACGGTCGACGTGAAGGTGCCCGTGCAGCAGAGCGACGGCGAGATCAGGGTCCGGCTGAGCGCGGTGACGGCCTCGGACGTCTCGGTCACCTTCGCCACCCCATCGGCCTACGACGCGGCGGCGGCGCCCGTGATGGCGTCGGAGGTGGCCGCCCGAATCAGCGCCAGGCCCGACGTCGTCCAGGCGATTCCCACCAGTGCCGAGGTGAAGGCGCTCATCGAGGACCGGATCGTCGCGATGGCCGGCACCCTCGAGTTCCCCCTCTTCACGCCACCGGCACCCGCCTCGGGCGACCAGATCGACCTGACGACGTTCGTGCCGGCGACGGTGGCCCAGCAGGTGCTCGCGCTGCAGATCGAGCCGCTGGGTGATACCACGCCGTGCGACACGCCTGATGTCTTCGCCCGCACCACGGGCTTCTCGATCGCCGTGGCCGCCGTGAAGGTGCGCCAGGTGCTCGACGGGCTGGAGAGCGACAACGAGGGCAGCGTGCGCGAGATGCAGGGGCACGACGTGACGCTGTCGCGCCTGGATCTCTCGCTCGCCGACCCCGGGGAGCACGGCCAGCCCGGCGGCCACGTCTGGGTGGACGGCACCGCCACCGCGTCGGTCGACTGCTGGGCCGATCCCGAGGTGGACTTCTCCGGCCCGGTGACGCTCGTGCCGGCGCTGGATCCCGACGGCACCATCACGGTGACGGCCGATGCCGGCACCTTCACCGCCGACGACCCGTGCTGCGCCGACGTCGATCCGCAGGACATCGCCGACGTCATCGAGGGCGACAGCCGTGCCGTCGGCAGGATGCCGACCGACTTCAGCGGTGTGGGGCAGCTCACGCTGACCGTCGATGCCTGCGACATCTCGCGAGCCGGCATCGTCATCCACGGCGGCCTGGCCGTCGTGACCAACCGGCAACTGCACGCCGGCGCCGCGCGGCGGCGCGCCTACTGGTTCACCGAGCCGGCAGCCGGCGGATAGCGACATCGACAGGAGGACGGCCGTGCCCATGTTTCGTGGTTTCGTGCAATCGCTGCAGGTGCGTGGCGATGGCTGGGTGGAGGCGATCCTCCAGGCCGTCCACGCCGGCAACGCCCGCCAGACGTTCTTCGTGCGCGATCTCGACGGCGACCCCGCCTCGGGCAACCGCCGGCTGGCCCATCTCAGCCTGCTGCGCGACGCGGTGGCGCGCGTGCTGCCCGTCGAGATCGAGTACGGCGCGGGCGAGGCCGGCCAGTCCAACGTCATCGACGACATCACGATCCACCCGCGCCCGTCCTTCGACGGGCGGGCCGGGGCGCGGCGTGTCGAGGGCGTGGTCATCGGCTGCAGCCTGGCCGGACTCGGGCCGCTGTCGGGCACCACGCCGTACCTGGACGCGGCCGATCTCGCCACGATCACCCTGCTCGAGGACGATGGCACGGTCGAGGTGGTGCGGCTCGATCTGCAGCGCCCCGACCCGCTGACGGCGCAGGCGATGCTCGGTCTGCTCCAGGCGGCGCACCGCACGCGGCGACCCGTCGCGGTGCTCCTGGACGCAGCGGTCGCCACGCCCGGACGGGACGCGTACCTGAAGACGGCGGCAGGCCCCGCGGCCGGCGGTGGCGCCGGCTGGGTGCAGGCCTGCGAGTGGATCACCGTGCCGTCGGCCACGCTCGACGAGACCTGCGCCTACGTCGAGCGCCTCGGCCAGCGATACGAGAGCTACGAGCCCTCGGAGGCTCCCGCGTTGTCGCAGGTCCGCGTCGTCTACACCACGGCGCCAGGCCAGACGCCTGAGGGCGATGTGTCGGACAACGGGACGTTCACGCCGCAGCGGTGCGAGGCCTGGGTCCACGCCGACTCGCCGTTGCTGGCCCGGCTCGAGACGGCCCTGCGCGATCAGTTGCAGGTGCGCCTGGGCCTGCTGGAGGCGCGCGTCCACTCGGTCGAGCTGGTGGCCGGGCTCGGCGCCATCGCCCGGCCCATCTGGATCACCGTCGAGCGCTGCCCGCTGCCCCCGGAAGACGACGACTGCGCATGTGAGAACACCCCCACGGTGGCCCAGCCCGGTGCGGGCGCGCTGGACGCCGTGCGCGTGCGCGTGGCGTGGCGAGGGCTGGCGTTCTTCTCGAAGGGCGTGTGGCGGTTCGTGCTGGCGAGCACCGGCGAGGCATCGCTCCGCATCGACGGCAAGGATCCCTGCTGCCGGGAGGAGGGATGCGGCGGGGAGGCCGCGGGCCGCTCGATCGAGCAGGACATGGCGAAGGCGCGGGTGTTCGACACCGGCCAGCCTGGACGGCTCCGGCAGTGTCACGCCTACCTGTGCGGGCTGCACCACGTGGAGGTCGTGGTGAGCGGGCGCCGCTGCGCCGATCCGTTCCAGTTGCGCGTGTACCGCATTCGCTGACCTTTGCCATGGACCCGGGCATCGACGATCTCACCGCGCGCGTGATGGCCATCGTCGCGCGATCGACGCGGCTGCCGCCGGGACGGGTGACGCCCGAGAGCACGTTCGCCGAGCTCGGCCTCGACTCGCTCGACGCGATCAACATTGCGTTCACGATCGAGGACGAGTTCCAGGTGGCGATCCCAGAGGACGTGCTGAAAACGGTGACCGGCGTACGGCAGGCCACCGACGGCCTGCGCCTGTTGCTCGCGCCGCGCGCGGGCGCGCCCGGCAGCGCATGAGCCGGCGGCGCGTCGGCGTCTCCGGCGTGGGCGTCGTCTCCGCACTGGGGCTCGACCGGCACGCGCACTGGGACGCCCTGGCGGCGGGCCGCGCCGGCATCGGCCCACTGCGCCTCGAGCGCGCCGCCGACCTGTCGTTCAGCGCGGGCGCGCAGGTGCAGGGGTGGGACCCCGCGCGCTGGTTCGACCAACGCGCGCTGCTGCTGCTCGACCCCTTCGCGCAGTACCTGATAGTCGCGGCGCGCGAGGCGATGGCCGACGCCGGCCTCGAACCGGCCGACCCGCGGCTGGCCGAACGCACCGCCCTGATCACCGGCACCGGCCTGGGCGGCCAGCAGACCGAGGACGACGGCTACCTGGAGGTCTACGGGCGCGGGCGACCGCGCGTCCATCCGTTCACCATCCCGCGCGCGATGCACAGCGCCGGCGTCAGCCAGCTCGCCATGGCGATCGGAGCCGGCGGCCCGGCGTTCACCCTGGCGACGGCGTGCGCGTCATCGGCGCACGCCATCGGACTGGCCGCCTGGCTCGTGCGCCACGGCATGGCCGATCTCGCGCTGGCCGGTGGCAGCGAGGCGCCGTTCTGCTGGGGGCACCTGAATTCGTGGGAGGCGCTGCGCGTGATGGCGCCCGACACGTGTCGTCCGTTCTCGATCCGGCGGCGCGGCATGGTGCTGGGCGAGGGCGCGGCGATGCTGGTGATCGAGCCGATCGACGCCGCCCGGGCTCGCGGAGCGGCGGTTTACGCGGAACTCGCCGGCGTCGGCCTGACTTCGGACGCCGGCCACATCACGCAGCCGGCCGTGGATGGGGTGGCGCGCGCGATGCGCCTGGCGCTGGAGGATGGAGGCCTCGCCCCCGAACGCGTCGACTACGTCAACGCGCACGGCAGCGGCACGCCTGCCAACGACCCGGTGGAGACGCGCGCGATCAGGCAGGCGCTCGGGCGTCAGGCCGATCGGGCGCTGGTGAGCTCCACCAAGTCGATGCACGGACACATGCTCGGCGCGGCGGGGGCCGTCGAGGCCGCGTGTGTCGTGTTCGCCATGCGCACGGGCACCGTGCCGCCCACGGCGAACTATCTCGGCCCCGACCCCGAGTGCGACCTCGACGTCGTGCCCAACCAGGCGCGGCCGCACACCATCGACGTCGCCCTCTCGAACTCGCTCGCCTTCGGCGGGCTCAACGCCGTGCTGGCGTTCGCACGGGCAGAGGCCTGAGGCGGACGGCGCGCCGCGGCCTGGCCTCTCCGCCGGCGTCGCCCGTGCCGAGGTCGCGGCGGGCGGCGACGGCTACCGCAGGTGCTTGTTGAAGAAATCGAGCGTGCGCCGCCAGGCCAGCTTCGCCGCCGCGTCGTCGTAGCGAGGCGTCGTGTCGTTGTTGAACCCGTGCTGCGTGCCCGGGTAGACGTGCGCCTCGAACCGGATCCCTGCCTTGTCGAGCGCGGCCTCGTAGTCGGGCCACATCGCGTTGATGCGATCGTCGTGCTCCGCGTAGTGGATCAGCAGCGGGGCCTTGATGCGCGGCACCTCGTCGGAAGGCGGCGTGTTGCCGTAGAAGGGCACCACGGCCGCGAGATCGGGCAGTTGCGTCGCCAGGTAGTTGGCGATGCCGCCGCCCCAGCAGAAGCCGACGACGCCAACCTTGCCGGTGCAGGCCGGAAGCGCCTGGAGGTAGCCCGCCGCCGCCACCATGTCGGCGCGTGTCTTCGCCTGGTCGAGCTTCTGGAACAGCGCGCGCGCCTCGTCCTCGGAGCCGGGGTAGCCGCCCAGCGGCGCGAGCGCGTCGGGCGCGAAGGCCAGGAAGTTCTCGAGCGCCAGGCGCCGGGTGATGTCCTCGATGTGAGGGTTCAGGCCGCGGTTCTCGTGCACCACCAGCACGCCGGGCAGCTTGCCGGCCGCCGAGGCCGGCTGCGCGAGGTAGCCGCGCATCGTGCCCGATCCCCGCGGTGCGGCGTACTCGACGCGTGCCGTCTTCAGCCGCCCATCGTCGGGCTTCACCACCTGCGCCTCGGCGAACCGCGGGCTGAGATCGTCGAGCAGCATGGCGGCGGTGACGCCGCCGACCGCGAACTTCGAGGCGCGGTCGAGGAACGTGCGCCGGTCGATGCCGCCGTGGACGTACTGGTCGAAGAGATCGAGCAGCTCCTGATCGAAGTCGGCAGCGGTCTTGCGCGGCATGGTCACCCTTCGCGTGGCGTGGAAAAGGGAAGGATACACCCGCCCGGCGGCCAGGCGGCACCGTTGCTGCCGGCGGGAGGCGCCGTGCCCACCCGGCCCGGCTCCGTGGCAAGATGGGGGCGCCCGGAGGCCGCCGCCGCGCATGGCGCGCCAGGAGGTTCGATGAAGAAGAAGCTCTTCGAGTCGGCCGACGCCGCCGTGGCCGACGTGCCCGACGGCGCCACGCTGGTCGTCGGCGGGTTCGGCCTGTGCGGCAATCCCGAGACGCTGATCGAGGCGATCCACCGCAAGGGCGTCCGGCAGCTCACCATCGTCTCCAACAACTGCGGCACCACCGACCAGGGCCTCGGCATCCTGCTTGCCGCCCAGCAGGTGAGGAAGATGGTGTCGAGCTACGTGGGCGAGAACAAGGTGTTCGAGCGGCAGTACCTGTCGGGCGAGCTCGAGGTGGAACTCGTGCCGCAGGGCACGCTGGCCGAACGCTGCCGCGCGGGGGCGGCCGGCATCGGCGGCTTCTACACGCCCACCGGCGTCGGCACGCAGGTGGCCGAAGGCAGGGAGGTGCGGACCTTCGACGGCCGCGAGTACCTGCTGGAGCGGCCGATCCGGGGCGACTTCGCGCTCATCAAGGCGTGGAAGGCCGACGCGCTGGGCAACCTCGTCTTCCGGAAGACCGCGCGCAACTTCAACGGGTGCATGGCCGGCGCCGCCAGCGTCACCATCGCCGAGGTGGAGGAGATCGTTCCCATTGGCGGGATCGATCCCGACGCCGTCCACGTGCCGTCGATCTACGTGCAGCGGCTCGTGCTCGGAACCGGCTACCGCAAGCCCATCGAGCGCCGCACCGTGCGGCAGAGGTCCTGACATGCCGCTCACGCGCGAACAGATCGCCAGGCGGGTCGCCCGCGAGCTGCGGGACGGCTTCTACGTCAACCTCGGGATCGGCATGCCGACGCTCGTGGCCAACCACGTGCCGCCCGGCATCGAGGTCGTGCTGCAGTCCGAGAACGGCATGCTCGGCGTGGGGCCGTATCCGTACGAGGACCAGGTGGATCCCGACCTCATCAATGCCGGCAAGGAGACGGTGACGGAGCTGCCCGGCACGGCCTACTTCAGCTCGGCCGATTCCTTCGCGATGATCCGCGGCGGGCACATCGACCTGGCGATTCTCGGCGCGTTCGAGGTGTCCGAGCAGGGCGATCTCGCCAACTGGGTGATCCCCGGGAAGATGGTCAAGGGGATGGGCGGGGCGATGGACCTGGTGCTGGGCGCCCGGCGCGTGGTCGTGATCATGGATCACGCGTCGAAGGACGGCCGGCCCAAGCTGCTGAAGCAGTGTGCGCTGCCGTTGACGGGCCGCCGCTGCGTGCAGGCGGTGTGCACCGATCTCGCGTGGATCGACGTCACGGCTGATGGCCTGGTCGTGCGCGAACTGGCGCCGGGCGCCACCTTCGAGGCGGTGCAGGCGCTCACCGAGCCCACGCTGATCGCGGCGCCCGACATCAGGACGATGGAGGTGTGAGCGCGCGGGGCGGCGCGCCGGGTCTCGCGATCTGAGCGTCGCCGGCGCGCTCCGGGTTCCCGGTGTGGGCGCGGCGGCCGGCTCCGGGGCGCGTGGCCGGCGCCGGGCGGGGCGCTTGGCGCGTCCTTCCCGCGGTGGGGTATGATTGGCCTGGCCGGTTTCCTGCCGGCGCATCGTCTTCTCCCGCCCCCCCCGCCCTGGCGGTGCCTTACATCTCTCATGTCCGTCCTTGTCCTCAACTGCGGTTCATCCTCCGTCAAGTTCGCCGTCATCGATCCCGCGTCCGCCGCGCAGCACGTGGCGGGCATCGCGCAGCGCCTCGGCTCGCCCGAGGCGACGCTCGACTGGAAGGACAGCAGCGGGAAGCACTCCCGCGCCCTGCCGGGCGCCCTTCACGACGCGGCGTTGCGCGCCGTGGTCGGTCTGCTGAAGGACCTCGGCCTGCTCGACGGGCTCGTGGGCATCGGCCACCGTGTCGTCCACGGAGGCGAGAAGTTCGCCGCGTCGGTGCCGGTCACGCCCGAGGTGGTCGCGAAGGTGGAGGCGTGCGTGCCCCTCGGGCCGCTGCACAACCCGCCGAACCTCGTCGGCCTCCGCGTGGCGCAGGAGGTGTTTCCCGGCGTGCCGCAGGTGGCGGTGTTCGACACGGCGTTTCACCAGACCATGCCGCCGGTGACCTACACCTACCCCGTGCCCTACGAGTGGCTGGAGCGCTACGGCGTGCGCCGCTACGGCTTTCACGGGACCAGCCACCGTTTCGTCACGCAGCGGGCGCTGGAACTGGCGGGCTTCGATCCTGTCGACCACGCGATCGTGACCGCCCACCTCGGCAATGGCTGTTCGTGCGCCGCGGTCCGCAACGGCCGCAGTCTCGACACCACGATGGGGCTGACGCCGCTCGAGGGCGTGATGATGGGTACGCGCAGCGGGTCGGTGGATCCGGCGATCATCTCCCACGTGGCCGAAGCCAACGGCCGCAGCGAGCGTGAGGTGATCGACGCGCTCAACAAGAAGTCGGGGCTGCTCGGCGTCTCCGGCATCTCCAACGACCTGCGCGCCGTCGAGGAGGCGGCGGCGCAGGGCCACGCGCGCGCGCAACTCGCCATCGACCTGTTCTGCTACATCCTCAGCAAGGCGATCGCGGCGCTGGTGGTGCCGCTCGGCCGCCTGGACGCCGTCGTGTTCACCGGCGGCATCGGTGAGAACTCCGTGACGGTTCGTGCGCGGGTCATCGGCCACCTCGGCTTCCTGGGGCTCACGCTCGACGAGGCGGCCAACCGCGCGCACGGCCGCGAGGATCACGGTCGCATCACCACGTCGCTTCGCCCCCGCGCGCTGGTGGTGAACACCAACGAGGAACTGCTGATCGCGAGGGACACCGCCGATATTCTGGGACGTGCCTGAGCCCGTGTCCGGGAGAGACATCATCGTGCCCACAACCGTTCTCGTCGCACCCGCCGGCCGCGAGGTCGGCCTCACCACCGCCTGCCTGGGCATCGTCCGCGCCCTCGAGCGCCAGGGCATCCAGACGGCGTTCGTCAAGCCGATTGCCAGCCGCGATCGCATCCACACGGCGGAGCTGCTGGCGCTGACCGGTTACGCGCCATCGCCGGCGTCGATCGCGCGCGTCGAGGCCGACGAACTGCTGGCCCACGGCGACGATCAGTTGCTGATGGAGCACGTGGTGGAGATCGTCGGCGCCGCCGATCAGCACGCGGAGGTGCTCGTCGTCGAGGGCCTCACGCCCGAGACGGGCATGGTCCACTCCAGCCGCGTGAACGCGCTGATGATGAAGGCGCTCGACGCCGAACTGGTCCTGGTGGCCTCGCCGCGCAACGAGGCGCCGGAGGAGGTCGCCAGCGTCGTGGCGATCGCCGCGCGCGGCTACGGCGCGCTCACCGAGGGACGCACGGTGGGCTGCATCCTGAACCGCGTGTGCTGCGGCGTGAACCGGCAGGCGCGCGCCGACGGCACCGAGGCGATCGGGCCGATTCACGCCGTCTGCGCGGGGTGCCCCGGCGGAAGCGATCTGGGCGAGGTCGAGGCCGCGTACCGTGCGGCGCTCGAGGCCGAGGGGCTGCGCCCGCTGGCGATCGTGCCGTGCAACGCCGACCTCGCGTCGCCGCGCGTGCAGGACGTGGCGCGGGCGCTGGATGCCACCTTCATCTCGGCCGGCCGCGCCGACGTGCGCCGCGTGCGTGATGTCGCCATCTGCGCCGGCACCGTGCCGACGGCGCTCACCGCGATGAAGCCGGGCACCCTGCTGGTGATGCCTGGCGACCGCAACGACGTGCTGCTGGCCGCCGCGCTCTCGGTGCAGGACGGTGTCCCGCTGGCCGGCGTCGTCCTGACGGCGGGCATCGAACCCGCCCCCTCGGTGCTGAACCTCTGCAAGAAGGCGCTGCAGTCGGGCCTGCCCGTGCTTGCCGTGCGCACCGCCAGCTACCACACCGCCACGGCCATCGACTCGATGGACCGCAGCATCCCCGTCGACGACGGCGTGCGGGTCGAGCGGACCATGAACTTCGTGGCCGATCGCATCGACGCGGCGTGGACGCGAGGGTTCTCGCACGAACACCGCGTGCCGCGCCTCTCGCCGCCGGCCTTCCGCTACCGGCTGGTGGAGGCGGCGCGCGCCGACCTGAAGCGCATCGTGCTGCCCGAGGGCGCGGAACCGCGCACGGTGGCCGCCGCGGCCATCGTCGCCCAGCGTGGCATCGCCGACTGCGTGCTGCTGGGCGATCCGGCCGAGGTCTCCGAGGTGGCCCAGAAGCAGGGCATCACGCTGCCGGCCTCGGTGCAGATCATCGACCCGGCCGAGGTGGCCGGCCGCTACGTGGCGCCGCTCGTCGAACGGCGCAAGGCCAAGGGCATGACGCCCGAGCGCGCCGCCATCGAACTGCAGGATCCGATTGTCGTCGGCACGATGATGCTCGCGCTCGACGAAGCCGACGGCCTCGTGTCGGGCGCCGTCCACAGCACGGCGCACACCATCCGGCCGGCGCTGCAGATCATCAAGACCGTGCCCGGCTGCAAGCTGGTGTCGAGCGTCTTCTTCATGTGCCTGCCCGATCAGGTGCTGGTGTTCGGCGACTGCGCCGTCGTGCCCAACCCGACGGCCGAGGAACTGGCCGACATCGCGCTGCAGAGCGCCGATTCGGCGATCGCCTTCGGAATCCCCGCGCGCGTGGCGATGCTGTCGTATTCCACCGGTGCCAGCGGGACCGGAGAGGACGTCGAGAAGGTGAAGATCGCCACGCGCCTCGCGCAGCAGCGGCGGCCCGATCTCGCCATCGACGGCCCTCTGCAGTACGACGCGGCGGTGATGCCCGACGTGGCGCGGCTGAAGGCGCCGGGCTCGCAGGTGGCCGGCCAGGCCACCGTGCTCGTGTTCCCCGACCTGAACACCGGCAACGTGACCTACAAGGCCGTGCAGCGCTCGGCCAACGTCGTGAGCATGGGCCCCATGCTGCAGGGCCTGGCCAAGCCCGTCAACGACCTCTCGCGGGGCTGCCTGGTGGAGGACATCGTGTTCACCATCAACCTCACCGCGATCCAGGCGCAGGCTGTCGGCCAGCGCCAGCCGGCACTGGCCGGCAACCCGCGTGGCTGACACCGGTTCGGCCCGCTGCCGGACCATGCCCGCGCGGGTGCGCGTGCGTTCATCCTTCCCAACCTGCGCGCCGGGCAAGGGCGCCCGACGTCTCTCGAGGAGACTGCCATGAGTTCGACCTCCCAGACCGAGCGCTCCGCCGGCGCTCAGACCGGATCCAGTCCCACCGCCCGTCACGGGGGATCGACGCGGCCCGCGCCTGGCGGTGCGGTGCCAAGCGACCTCGAGATCGCCCAGGCGGCCTCGCCGATTCCCATCCAGGAAGTCGCCAGGGCCTGCGGCATCCTCCCCGATGAACTCGTTCCCTACGGCGCCACCAAGGCGAAGGTCCGGCTCGACATCCTCGATCGCCTGCGCAACCAGCCGGACGGAAAGTACGTCGTGGTGACGGCCATCACGCCCACACCGCTCGGCGAGGGCAAGACGACGGCGACGGTCGGCATCAGCCAGGCCATGGGCGCCCACCTCGGCCACCGCGTGTTCACCTGCATCCGGCAGCCCAGCCAGGGGCCGACCTTCGGCATCAAGGGCGGCGCCGCCGGCGGCGGCTACAGCCAGATCATCCCGATGGAGGACTTCAACCTCCACCTCACCGGCGACATCCACGCCATCACGGCCGCCAACAACCTGCTGGCCGCCGCCATCGACGCCCGCGTCCTGCACGAGGCGACGCAGAGCGACGAGGTCCTCTTCGAGCGCCTGTGCCCGCGGCGGAAGGACGGCCGGCGCCGGTTCTCGCCGGTCATGCTGCGGCGTCTGGCGAGGCTCGGCATCGCCAGGACCGACCCCGACGAGCTGACGCCCGGGGAGCGGACGCGGTTCGCGCGGCTCGACATCGACCCCGCCGCCATCACGTGGCGCCGGATCGTCGATACCAACGATCGCTTCCTGCGCGGCATCACGGTGGGCCAGGGGCCCGAGGAGAAGGGGCTGACGCGCGAGACGGGCTTCGACATCGCGGTGGCCAGCGAGATCATGGCGGTCCTGGCGCTGACGACGGGACTCACCGACATGCGCGAGCGCCTGGGGCGCATGGTGATCGGATCCAGCCGCGCCGGCGAGCCGGTGACCGCCGACGATCTCGGCGTGGGCGGCGCACTCACCGTGCTGATGAAGGACGCCCTGCTGCCGAACCTGATGCAGACGCTCGAGGGGACGCCCGCCTTCGTCCACGCCGGCCCCTTCGGCAACATCGCGCACGGCAACTCGTCGATCCTCGCCGACCGCATCGCGCTGAAGCTGGCGGGGCCCGACGGCTTCGTGCTGACGGAAGCCGGCTTCGGCGCCGACATGGGGTTCGAGAAGTTCTGCGACATCAAGTGCCGGCAGAGCGGGCTGGTGCCGGACGCCGCGGTGGTCGTGGCGACCATCCGCGCGCTGAAGATGCACGGCGGCGGCCCGAAGGTCGTGGCCGGCAAGCCGCTGCCGCCGGAATACACCGAGGAGCACCTCGACCTGGTCGCCAGCGGGTGCGCCAACCTCGCCCGCCACATCGCCATCGTCCGGCGGTTCGGCATCCCGGCCGTGGTCGCCATCAACCGGTTCACCGCCGACACCGACGCCGAGGTCGAACTCGTGCGGCGCGCCGCGCTCGAGGCCGGCGCCGTCGCCGCGGTGCCGACCGACCTGTGGGCACGCGGCGGCCTGGGCGCCGTCGACGTCGCCAGGGCGCTGGTGGAGGCGTGCGGACAGCCGGGCGACTTCCGGTTCCTCTACGACGTGAACGACGGCATCGAGGACAAGATCGCCTGCATCGTGCGCGAGATCTACGGTGGCGCCGGCGTGGAGTTCTCCGACGAGGCGCGGCGCAAGATCGAGCGCTACACGCGCCAGGGCTTCGATCGCCTGCCGATCTGCATGGCCAAGACACACCTGAGCCTGAGCCACGACCCGGCGCTGAAGAACGCCCCGTCCGGGTTCGTCGTGCCGGTGCGCGACGTGCGCGCCAGCGTCGGCGCCGGCTTCCTCTACCCGCTGCTCGGGACGATGAGCACGATGCCGGGGCTGCCGATCCGGCCCGCCTACTACGACATCGACATCGATCCCGAGACCGGACGCATCGTCGGGTTGTCGTGACCGTGCCGGTGATCGCCCGGCCCGCGGGCCGGGCGATCACCGCGCCGGATCCGGCGCGCACGGTTCACGGCCGTCACATCCTTCGTCTTCATGCCGGCGGCGCGGTCGCTGGCGCCGGTTCGATCGCCATGGCCAGACTCCCAGATGCCGCACGCCTGCTGCTCGGTCCCGGGCCCAGTCCGGTGTCGCCGCGCGTGATGCGGGCCATGCAGGCCCCGTCGCTCAGCCACCTCGACGCCGACATGATGGCGCTGCTCGCCGACATCGCCGCGCGGTTCGGCCGCGTGTTCCAGGCGCCGGAGGGGGCGTTCAGCTTCGCCGTGTCGGGCACCGGTTCGGCCGGCCTCGAGGCGGTGGTCGCCAATCTCGTGCGGGAGCCATCGACCGTGGTCGCCGTCGTCAACGGCTACTTCGGCGAGCGCCTGGCCTCGGTGTGCGAGCGCGCCGGCGCCTCGGTGCGGCGTGTTGCCGGGCCGTGGGGGCGCGCCATCGACCCCGAGGCACTGCGCCAGGCACTGCGCGCGGGCCGCGCCGACGTGGTGGCGATGGTGCACGCCGAGACGTCGACCGGCGTGCGGAACCCCGTGGAGACGTTGTGCGCGATCGCACGCGAGTTCGAGGCGTGGACCATCGTCGACGCGGTGACCTCGCTCGGCGCGATGCCCGTGGACGTGGGCGCGTGGCAGGCCGATGGCGTCTACAGCTGCTCGCAGAAGGGGCTGGGCGCGCCGTCGGGGATGGCGCCGGTCACCTTCTCCGCGCGGGCCGTCGAGCGGGCGCGGCAGCAGCCCGGCCGCAGCTTCTACTTCGATCTCGCGCTGCTGCACGACTACTGGGTCGCCCGGAAATACCACCACACCATCTCCGCGCCGCTGGTCTACGCGCTGCGCGAGGCGCTGATCGAGGTGGAGGAGGAAGGGCTCGAGACGCGATGGGCACGCCACGCGCGCCACCACCAGGCGCTGGTGCGCGGGCTCGCCGCGATGGGGCTCGACCTGCTGCCGCCAGAGGACGAACGGCTGTGGACGCTCAACGCCGTGCGCGTGCCCGATGGCGTGGAGGAGGCGGCCGTACGGCGCGCGCTGCTCGAGCGCTACGACATCGAGATCGGGGCAGGCCTGGGGCCGCTGGCCGGCAGGATCTGGCGCGTGGGGCTCATGGGCCACGGGTCGACCAGCCCCAACCTGCTCCTGCTGCTCGCGGCGCTGCGCGAGGTGCTGGAGCGGTGAGCGGTCACGGCGGGCATCGTCGATCCCGCCGCCGCATCACTCACTGTCGCCCCGGCAGCGTGTCTCGATAGCGCTCCCAGTTCGCCAGCAGGCGATCGACCACGACGACGCCCACGCGGTAGGCCGACTCGATGGCCGCGTCCAGCGCCGGGTAGCGGCGATTGCTCATGCGGCCGAGCATCTCGGCGGCGGACACGCCCGGCGGCGGAATCGTGAAGTCGCTTCCCGCGCGCAGCACCAGCACCCGCCGCGCGTCGACACGCCCGGTCCGTCCCAGCCACGTGAGCGACTGCAGCGTGCCCGTGTCCTCCATGGCGGTGGTCACGAACTCGCCCTCCCCGAGCGAGTGGTACTTGACCCACTCGTTGGCCCACTGCGTGAACAGGCGTCCGATGAAGAACGTGCCGCCCGACCGCGTGTCGCCCTTCAGCACGAACGGCGGGCGCCTGGCGGTGTCTTCGCGATACGTCCGCCGCTCCTCACGCATCGCGTCGGTATCGGGCAGCGGTACGTCCCGCGTCAGCTGGAAGGCCCAGTCCACCAGGGGCGGATCGAGGCGAAAGACCTCCGCCGTGTCGCCTTGGATCTTCGGCCCCTCGAACGGGCGCGACTTGCGCAGCGGCACGAACCCCGTCGTCCAGTCGGCCGGGATCTCGCGCGCGTCGATCTCGTGCGCGAGGTCGCCGTCCACCACCCACTCGGCCCATGCGGCCGACCCGAGCGAGGCGTCGGCGGGATCCACGCCGCCGATGCCGGCGATCAGCCAGTAGGCCTTCGAGAGGTCGAAGCGGGGGTCGAGGCCGAGCGCCATCACGCTGGCCGCCGCACGCGCCGTGCCGACGCCCGTCAGCACGGCCAGCACCCCGTCGTCGTTCATCCGCAGGTCGTGGAACCCCTGCGGGAACGGCAGCACCCGGTCGAGCTTCTTCCGTTCGACCCAGAGCTGCAGCTCGCCCGCGCGGTCACCGGTGTCGGCGCCGATCTCGAACATCGCCACCACGACCACCTTGATCGGGATTGGCGACACGGGCTGTGCGGCGACAGGCGTCGCGCGAAGGACGATGGCCGCGGCCAGGGCCGCGAGAGCGGGAGGGAAGAGACGCATCGGCGGACTCGTCTTCGTGCGAAACCACCAGGGGTTCGGCCATGCCGGGGTTGGATGTTCGAGGGTCGGGGGCCCGGGATCCGGATCCGCGGCGCCGGGCCTCCGGACCCCGGGACCTGTCACTTCCGGCGATACCGTTCGATGAGCAGATCCTGGCGCGACGGGCCCTGTACCTCGCGCCCCCGCACGAACACGCGCTCGGCGCGCGTGGCGAACTCGAATGGGTCGCCGTCCCACACCACGAGGTTCGCGTCACGTCCCGGCTGCAGGGTGCCCAGCTGATCGGCGACGCCGAAGAGCTCGGCCGGCGCCAGCGTCACCGCGCGCAGCGCCTCGTCCCAGGGCAGTCCGTAGGCCACGGCGTTACCTGCGTGCTGGCGGACGTTGCGGACGTTGAAGTACTCGCCCGCGCCGGCGGCGAGCACCAGGTCCACACCGGCCTTGCGCAGCAGCGCGGCGTTCTCCTGGCGTTGGCCGAGTGCGGCGAAGCTCGAGGGGATGTTCTCGAGGGCCGTGGTCACCACCGGCGTCCTGGTCGCCGCGAGCTGTGGCGCCACCATCCAGGCCTCGGCGCCGCCGAGGATGCCGACCCGCAGGCCGTATTCGCGCGCCAGCGCGAGGACCGTCTCGATGTCGGTGGCGCGGTCGGCCTCGACGAGCAGCGGCAGCCGCCCGTCGAGCACCGGCTGCAGCGCCGCCAGGTGCAGCCGGCTCGAGGCGAGCGCGCGGAGATCCCCGCTGTCGAACGCGTCCTTCTTCGCGGCGTAGACCCGCGCGTCGTCGAGCAGCTCGCGCAGGCGCAGGTAGATCTCGCCGCGCGCGCCGGCCTGCGCCGCCTGCGGCGATGCGAGGCTCGCCACCATCACCGCCGGCGCCTTCCGCACCATCTCGGCTACCGGCCCGGGTTGCGTGTCGACGAGCGCGCCCTGGCCGGCGATCAGGCCGCCCGAGGGCAGCACGCCCACCGTGGTGACGCCCTCGTTGCGCGCCGGCGCCCACATCGTCGAAGCCGGGTTCAGGCCTTCCCAGGCGCGGAAGGCCGCCGACACCCCGCGATCGCCCTTGGCGCGATCGTCGCCCGTGCTCTCCTCGGCGCCCACCTCGCGCAGGCCGAGCGCGGTGGTGGCGTTGATGAGCCCGGGCGTCACCCACTTGCCGCGCGCATCGATTCTCGTGGCGCCCGCCGGCACGGCGATCCCGGCGCCGATCGCGGTGATCTTTCCGCCGCTGACGATCACCGTGGCGCTCTCGATGGGCGGGCCCGACACGGGGTAGACCTTGCCTCCCGTGATGGCGATGGTCTGGGCCCGGGCGGCCGGCGCGAGCAGCAGGCAGGCCGCGGCCGACAGCAGGGCCATCGCCGGGCGGATCGCCGTGGTGAAGGTGGTGGCACGCATGTCACTGTCTCCCGGGGGCCGGCACGAAGCCGAGCTCGAAGTCGGTCCGCCAGTTGCGATCCGGCGCACCGCGGTCGTAACGCGGCACGCCGTCGATCCACACGCGCTCGGCCCGCGTGTAGACACTGAACGGATCGCCCGACCACAGCACGATGTCGGCGTTCTTGCCGGGCTCGAGCGTGCCGATGCGATCCTCGAGGCCGAGGACCCACGCCGCGTTCGCCGTGAACCACTTGATCGCCTCGTCGGGCGTGACGCGGACACCGGCGGCGTTGCCCGCGGCCATCGCCTTGGCGGCTTCCTGGTTCAGGCGCTGGCTCACCGATCCGTCGTCGGAGTGGATGACCGTGCGCGCGCCCGCCGCGTGCGCCATGGCCGCGTTGGCCTTCACGCCGTCGAGCGCCTCCATCTTGAAGCCGCCCCAGTCGGCCCACACCGACACGGCCACGCCGGCGGCCGCCAGCCGATCGGCGATCTTGTACGCCTCGACCGCGTGGTGGAACGACCGCACCTCGTAGCCGAACTCCCGGGCCACGTCGATCATCTGCACCATCTCCTCGGCCTTGTAGCAGTGGTTCTGCACCAGGATGTTGCCGCGCAGCACTTCGGCCAGCGTCTCCATGGCGAGGTCGCGCGCCGGCGGCTCGCCGGTCGGATCGGCCAGCCACTTGTCCCACTTGCGGCGATACTGCTCGGCCTTGATCCACTCGGCACGGTAGCCGGCGACGTTGCCCATGCGCGTCGACGGGCCGCGCTGCGCGTACACGCGCTTCGGGTTCTCGCCGCACGCCATCTTCAGGCCGTACCTGGCGCCCGGGAACTTCATGTCCTGCACGCTGGCGCCCGGCACCGGCTTGAGGACGACGCCCCGGCCGCCGAAGAGGTTCGCCGAGCCTGGCAGCACCTGCAGCGTGGTGACGCCGCCGGCGAGTTCGCGCGGGAACTGCGGATCCTGCGGCCACACCGAGTGCTCGGCCCACACGTCGGGCGTCGACGGCCGCGTGGCCTCGTTGCCATCGGACCCGGCCTCGGTGCTGGGCGCCGGGTACACGCCGAGATGCGTGTGGGTGTCGATCACGCCGGGCGTGACGAACCGGCCCTTGCCGTCGATCACCTCGGCGTCGGCCGGCACGGCCACGTTCGCACCGACGGCGGCGATCTTCCCGTCGCGCACGACGATGGTGCCGTTGGCGATGGTCGGACCGGCGGCGGTCATGATCGTCGCGTTGCGGATGGCGAAGGGGCGCGATGCCGGCGCGCGATAGGTGCTGGGAAAGGGATCGTCGCCCGGGCGCGAGACGCCGCCCTTGCCCGGGGCGGGCGCGGCGGCGGGCTGGGGCGGGACGGGCTGCTGCTGCGCATGCAGCGGCCCGTGGGCGCCCACGGCGCCTGCCAGGCTCACGGTGAACAGGATGGCCAGGGATCGGGTCACGCGTTGCTCCTCTGACTGGGGCCGCACACGCGGCGGGACGAAGGCTTGGGATCGCGTCGAAGAAGCCGCGACAGTATACGACGCGTGCCGCACGCGTGACGGGGATCCCCGACGGACGCTTCTCCGGTATCCTCGATGACGGCATGAGCAGTCCCGGCAACGATCAACCGCGGCGCGACGTCG